>JAFXMB010000019.1 GCA_017530735.1 Bacteroidaceae bacterium
CCCTGCATGGTGGGTGCGGGAGCCTTGACTCCCTTATAGCCGATAGAACCGCCATCGGGAGTAGCCTCATTCTGCTTCATGTAGAATGACTTGATGGCTGTAGGATAGTCAGTCATGATAACCGGTTTCTTGAAGTGCTCCTCAACCAGGTAGCGCTCATGCTCCGATGCCAGGTCATCGCCCCAGTTGCAGGGGAACTCAAACTTCTTGCCTTTCTTGATGGCATCCTGCAGTATGTTGATACCCTCGGTATAGGGAAGACGTACAAATGTCTCTTTCAACACACCGTTAAGACGCTCCAGAAGAGTCTTGTCAATCATGTTGTTCAGGAACACCAGGTCATCCTTGCAGTTGTCAAGAGCCCACTGTACACAGTACTTGATAAAGTCCTCCTCAAGGTCCATCAACTCCTCCTGATCCAGGAAAGCAACCTCGGGCTCAATCATCCAGAACTCGGCCAGGTGGCGCGGAGTGTTGGAGTTCTCGGCACGGAATGTAGGACCGAAGGTATAGATGGCTCCAAGAGCGGTTGCACCAAGCTCACCCTCCAACTGACCGCTTACGGTAAGTGAGGTCTGCTGACCAAAGAAATCATCATCATAAATGATCTTACCCTGGTCATCCTTCTTAAGGTCATACAGGTTCTTGGTGGTTACCTGGAACATATTTCCTGCACCCTCGCAGTCACTTGCAGTGATGAGCGGAGTATGGAAATAGAAGAATCCATGCTCATGGAAATAGGTATGTATTGCCATTGCCATATTGTGGCGGATACGCATCACGGCACCGAATGTATTGGTACGCAGACGCATATGGGCATGCTGACGCATATACTCGAATGTCTGGCCTTTCTTCTGCATGGGATAGTCATCACCGCAAAGACCCAGCACCTCAATCTCCTTAGCCTGAACCTCGACAGCCTGACCGGAGCCGATGCTCTCAACCATGATACCCTTTACGCTCAGGCAGGCACCGGTGGTGATCTGCTTCATAAGGTCCTCGCTGAACTTCTCCAGATCAGCCACAATCTGAACATTCTTGATTGTCGATCCGTCATTAAGGGCGATGAAGTTTACGGTCTTGCTACCGCGTTTGGTTCTTACCCATCCTTTAACGACAACCTCCTGACCGAAATCGGTACGCTTAAGAAGGTCAACAATCCTTGTTCTCTTGATATCCATTGTTTTAGATTTAATCTGTGATTAATTATTCGTAAGCACCCATACGGAGCATGTTGACCTCCTTCTCGGTGAGGAAACGCCAGTCGCCGCGACGCAGACGCTTTTTGGTCAGACCTGCAAACTGTACGCGGTCCAGCTTGGTTACGCGGTAACCCAGAGCATCGAACATACGACGTACCACGCGGTTACGGCCTGAGTGGATCTCAATACCGACCTGGGTCTTGTCATCGTTTACGTAGCTTACCTCATCGGCACGTACGATATCGCCCTCTTCCTCGCCTATGTTGACACCGTCAAGAAGCTTCTGCAGATCCTCAGCGCTGACAGCGCGATCCAGACGTGCATGATAGATCTTCTTCTTGAGGAACTTGGGGTGTGTAAGGCGGCTTGCCATCTCACCGTCATTGGTAAGAAGCAGTACGCCTGTAGTATTGCGGTCAAGACGGCCTACGGGATAAACTCTCTCCTTGCAGGCACCCTTGATATAATCCATAACTGTCTTGCGCTCCTGGGGATCATCAACTGTGGTAACGCAATCCTTGGGCTTGTTGAGCAGGATGTAAATCTTACGCTCTATACTTACCAGCTGATCGTGGAACAGTACGTTGTCACCGCGATGTACCTTGGTGCCCAGTTCGGTTACGGTCTGGCCGTTAACCTTTACTACGCCTGCCTGGATGAATTCATCGGCCTCACGGCGTGAGCATACACCGGCATTTGCCAGGTACTTGTTCAAACGTATCTCCTCCTCGGGATCGTGAATGACATCCTGGTACTCAATGCGCTTGCGGTTGTCCTGACGCTTCTGCATGGGCTTGCGGAAACCGCCCTGCTGGCCGTAGCCACCCTGACGCTGATAACCGCCACCCTGGTGCTGGCCGTAGCCGCCCTGGCGCTGATAGCCGCCCTGACGCTGACCGTAACCACCCTGGCGCTGGCCGTAGCCGCCCTGGCGCTGGTAGCCACCCTGACGCTGGTAGCCGCCACCATCATTCACTTCACCGTTCTGGCCCTGAACACGCTCTCTGTAGAAACGGGGCTGACCCTCTTCGCCGTTGTTGTACTGGCGGGGCTGGCCATAACGCTGCTGTCCGTACTGCGGACGATTATTATTGTAACCACGGTTCTGATAACCACCCTGACGCTGACCGTAACCCTGCTGATCGCCATCTTCGCGACGCTGGGGACGTTCAACTCTTGAGTATTGGGGACGGTTGTTGTAATCTACCCTTACAAAACGGGGACGTCCCTCACGGCGGTTAGTACCTTGGTTGTTTCCATCTGAATTACCGTTAAATCTGTTGAAGCTGTTTTCCTGCTCCTCCTGATTCCCGCTCTCGTCGTAGAATCTGTTTCCATTCTCTGTTTCCATCATAATTGTACCTTTTTTTAAGTTGGAAGCCATCACGGCTTCACGTCTGATTTAGATTTTGACTATTAATATCACACGCCGAAATAGTTGCCAGGCGTTATGGCTTTAAGTTCTTGTTTAATATTATCGTTTACGTTTAGTCCGTCAATAAATTCACTGATTGACTCCCGTGTTACCTGACTGTTGGTTCTTGTCAGAGCCTTGAGTGCCTCATACGGATGGGGATAGCCCTCGCGGCGAAGGATGGTCTGGATGGCCTCGGCCACAACGCTCCAGCATCCGTCCAGATCGGCGGCAATCTTCTGCTCGTTGATGAGCAGTTTGCCAAGACCCTTAAGAGAACTTGCTATGGCGATCATCTGATGGCCGAAGGGAACACCCACGTTACGTATAACCGTTGAGTCTGTCAGGTCACGCTGCAGGCGTGATACCGGCAATTTGCGTGCCAGGTGCTCCAGTACGGCATTGGCCATACCCAGGTTGCCCTCGGCATTCTCAAAGTCTATGGGATTTACCTTGTGAGGCATTGCGCTTGAGCCAACCTCACCGGCCTTGATCTGCTGCTTGAAATACTCCATTGATATGTACTGCCAGAAGTCGCGGTTCATATCAATCTGGATGGTGTTCAGACGCTTCATTGCATCAAACAGGGCTGCCAGGTTATCGTAGTTGGATATCTGGGTTGTGAACTCCTCACGCTTGAGTCCCAGTTTTTCATCCAGGAACTTGGCGCCGAATGCCTTCCAGTCGATATCGGGATAAGCCACATGGTGTGCGTTGAAGTTACCGGTGGCACCGCCGAACTTGGCCGACATGGGAACTGCCTTGAGCTGCTTAAGCTGCTCGCGCATACGGTATGCGAACACCTCGATCTCCTTACCCAGACGTGTGGGTGAAGCGGGCTGTCCGTGGGTACGGGCCAGCATGGGAACATCCTTCCAGCGCTGGGCGTACTCCTCAAGTTTATCGATAAGTGACTGGATTGCGGGATAATAGACGTTCTCAAGAGCCTCCTTGATCATCAGAGGCAATGAGGTGTTGTTTATATCCTGTGATGTAAGTCCAAAGTGTATGAACTCCTTATAGGGAACCAACTCGGGAATAAGGTCAAACTTCTCCTTGAGGAAGTATTCAACGGCCTTTACGTCGTGGTTGGTAACCTTCTCTATATCCTTTATATGAGCTGCATCCTCTTCGTTGAAATTCTGCCAAATCTGGCGCAGGCCGTCAAGTGATTTGCGTGAAACACCTGCCAGCTGCGGAAGTTGGAATTCACAAAGTGCAGTAAAGTATTCAATCTCAACCCGTACTCTATACTTTATCAGTGCAAACTCTGAAAAATAAGACGCGAGTTCCTGTGTTTTGCCGTGGTAACGTCCATCTATGGGGGACACGGCGGTTAGTACATCTAAATTCACTTTAAAACAATCTTCTAAGTTATCCTCTTTCAATAAATTTTGGGTATCACTCAATCTGCTTCTCAGCAGCGCTGCAAAATTAGTAAGAAATTCATAATTTTGCACCTCCGAATAATCATAATTATAATAAAAATATGTCACAGACCGTAACCAAGAAAATCAGCGAGAGCAAGGGTGCACGTTGGGCTGCCCTTATTATCGTATCGTTCACCATGATGTGGGGCTATTTCCTGACCGATGCCCTGTCACCCCTGATGACCATGCTCGAGGAGCAGATGGGCTGGACAAGCCTTGAGTTCGGACAGTTCAACTGGGCCTACTGCTGGTTCAACGTATTCCTGTTCATGCTCATTTTCGGCGGTATCATACTGGACAAGATGGGTGTAAGGTTCACCGGAATAGTAACCTGCATACTGATGTTTGCCGGTGCACTGATCAAATACTACGCAGTCACTCAGATATCTTCGGGCCCCGAGGCCGGAACCGTATTCGGAATGCGCACCCAGGTATTCGTAGCCTGCCTTGGTTACGCCATATTCGCCGTTGGTACCGAGAACTGCGGTATCACGGTGTCAAAAGTCATCACCAAATGGTTTGCCGGCAAGGAACTGGCACTGGCCATGGGAGTTCAGGTAGCGGTAGCCCGTCTGGGAACAGCCGCAGCTCTGGTATTCTGTCCCATGATAGCCAAGCACTTTTCGGTTTCCGCCCCGCTTCTGCTGTCTGCAATTCTGCTCTGCATAGGCTTCCTGGCATACCTGGTATTCTGCGGTATGGACAAGAAATTTGATGCCGAGGTTGCACAGGCACAGACTGAGCCCGATGACGTATTCAAGGTCAAGGACCTGAAACTGATAATCACCAACCGCGGATTCTGGCTTATCGCCCTGCTCTGCCTCATGTTCTACTCGGCAGTGTTCCCCTTCATGAAATATGCCGCATCACTTATGGAGAACAAATACGGCGTAAGCACTACACTGGCAGGTCTCATACCCAGTCTGATCCCGTTCGGCAACCTGATCATGACCCCGCTCTTTGGCGGCATCTATGACAAGAAGGGTAAGGGTGCCACCATCATGATAATAGGTTCACTGCTTCTGATCCTGGTACACGTGCTGTTTGCCCTGCCTCTGCTCAACTACTGGTGGTTTGCCGCATTCATCATGATTATCCTGGGTATAGCATTCTCACTCGTTCCGTCAGCCATGTGGCCAAGCGTTCCCAAGATTATCCCGCAGAAACTGGTAGGCTCTGCATACGCACTTATATTCTGGGTTCAGAACATCGGCCTTGGATTCGTACCCCTGCTCATAGGTGGTATTCTTGACAAGTACTGCAAAGTTGGTACACGCCTTGTTGAAGGTGCCGAGGTTACCCAGTACAACTACACCCTCCCGATGATCATTTTCGCCCTGTTCGGCATAGTTGCCCTGCTGCTGGCCCTTCGCCTCAAGGCAGTTGACAAGAAAGAGGGTTACGGACTGGAGGAGCCCAACATCAAGCAGTAATCCCTACTGATGGAGAAGAGAGAAAGACGCAAGGAGCGTTTTGACAGCCATTTCGGAATGATAATGGCTCTGGCCGGCTCGGCCGTAGGTCTGGGTAACCTGTGGCGTTTCCCGTTCCTGGCTGCCCAGAACGGCGGCGGTGCGTTCATATTTGTCTATCTGATACTTCTCCTTACCATCTGTATGCCGGTGCTTATGACCGAGATCACTCTGGGTCGCAAGTGCCGCAGCAACGTGACCCGCGTCTATGACAACCTGGGTGCTCCGCGCTGGCGCTGGGCCGGATTCATCACTCTGCTCACCCCCATCGTCATAATGGCTTTCTATACCGTGGTGGGAGGCTGGTCAGTGAAATATCTGGTTCAGGCCTGCACATTCAGTTTCACTGATCCCGGGGCCGATTATTCCGGCACGTTCGGCGGATTCATAAGTTCCACATACGAGCCTCTGATATACACCGGAATCTTTCTGGTCGTAACGGCAATAGCCAATTTCGGCGGCGTAAAGAACGGAATAGAGCGTTTCTCCAAGCCCATGATGACCGTTCTCTCCATCACCATCATTCTGGTGGCCATCCGCTCGCTCACCCTTCCGGGAGCAACTGAAGGAACAAAATACCTGCTCATTCCCGATTCCGGAAAAATAGACGGAAAGGTGCTCATCACCGCGCTGGGCCAGGCCTTCATGTCACTCAGCATCGGAATAGGCATCCTGCTCACCTACGGTTCTTACGTAAAGACCAAGGAGGACATTGCCATGACAGCCGTATCGACCGGACTCATTGACACCCTGTTCGCCATCATAGCCGGACTGGCCATCATCCCTGCCGTATATGCCATAGCCTATATGAACGGAACCACTCCGGCCGTCAACGCAGGTCCCGGACTGGTGTTCATCACCCTGCCCGGCGTCTTTGCATCCATGCCCGGCGGAAATATAATAGCCATACTGTTCTTCCTCTCATTGCTGTTGGCCGCGGTGACATCGGCCATATCAATGCTTGAGGTTATAGTGGCTTATTTCATTGAGGAGTGGCATCTTTCACGCAACAGGGCTGTATCAGTAAGCATGATAATAATAATCCTACTGGGCTGCATCTGCTCCCTGTCTCAGGGCACTCTGGCCGGCATAACCATAGCGGGCATGAACATATTTGATTTCTTTGATGTGATATCAAGTGATGTGCTTATTACCGTGGGCAGCCTGATAATGGTTCTGTTTGCAGGCTGGCGTATCAGGAAAGCCGATTTCATGGACGAGCTTACCGGGCACGACACATCAAAGACTCCGGCCTGGCTGTTCCGGTACGTATATTTCATGGTCAGATGGGTTGCTCCCGTGATCATTATCGTGATCATGCTGAGCAACATTCTGCTCTAATCAGGTTAAAATGTGTTAATGATATTGCAGTTAAAGAATAGCTCTATATCTTTGCGGTGTATTAGCGTATTAATACACCAACAAACAACCGATTTCAATAACTATTGCATTATGAAAAAAGTAATCTTTTCACTTGCCATCATCATGGCTTTCCAGTTTGCAAATGCACAGGACGCCGACCGTCGTGCACGTTTGGAAAAACACCTTTACTATCTGGCATCGGACTCACTTCACGGACGTGAGGCCGGATCAGAGGACGGAGTAAAGGCCCGCGCCTACATCCTTAATGAGTGGAACCAGATGGGACTTGAGCCTTTCCTGCCTGAAGGATTCGAGATGCCGTTTACAAAGAACGGACTTAACATGGCCAACCTTGTAGGTATCATACCCGGAAACGACCCCCAACTCAAGGATGAGTATATTGTTTTGGGTGCCCACTTTGACCATATAGGTTACAAGAACGGTGAGATATGCAACGGTGCCGATGACAACGCATCGGGATCGACCGCACTGATTGAGATAGCACGTATGCTCAAGGAGAATCAGAGCCAGCTTAAGCGCAGTATAATCATCGCAGCGTTTGACGGTGAGGAGAAGGGACTCTGGGGCTCTCAGGAACTGGCCGACAGGATGTCACAGGACGGAACCATAGGTAACGTAAAGTGCATGATGAGCATTGACATGGTGGGCTGGTACGCCAAGAACGGCCAACTTGAGGTTCTTGGATCCGGAACGATAAAGGATGGCAAGAAACTGCTTCAGGCAAATGCAGGCGGACTCAAGCTCAACATAGAGCCGTTTGAAACCGCCGTCCTGACCGCAACCGATACCCGCAGTTTTGCAAAGAAATACAAGGTTCCCACACTGCATCTGTTTACAGGACTCAAATCTCCGTACCACAAGCCGGCCGATGACGCCGACCTGATAGACTATGAAGGACTGGACAGCATCAGCTGCTTCATCACCAGAATATCAACCCGCATGGCTACAGACCCCTCATTCGGCCCCACAGGAAAGATAGCTCAGATCCACTCAGGCAGGATCAAGCCCTTTGAAGTGGCTGTAAGCGGCGGTTTTACAGGTTCAAGCATATCATTCCCCGACGCAAAACTCACATCAACCGGAAAATACGGTTGGTCGGCAGGGCTTACTGCACAGTACAATGCCAAGAGACTGTGGGGCTTCCGCTTAGGTGCTTTCTATGAGACATCCAACAGTTTCTTCCCCGACCAGGCAAACCTTTTCGGTTCATCACTCAAATACAACCAGGCAGCCGTTGAGGTTCCCGCCACACTGATCATGCAGAACAATGACCCGACAGTAAGAGTATATCTGGGTCTTGGCGCCAATGCACGCTACGTATTGAACTCATCAATCCAGAACCTCAACTACAAGACCACAGACCTCCAGTGGGGTATGCACGTCCTGTTCGGCATGAAGATAGGCCATGTATTCTTTGAAGATTATCTGTTCAGCAACTTCAACGACCTGTTTGATACTCCTGCCGGCGATCCCAAATCCAGACTCAGCGTATCAACCTTCAAGATCGGCTGGACATTCTGATACTCTTGCCAAAGTGTCCCACAACCACCCCGCTCACGGTATCTTCTTGGGCGCCTAGCTGTGGGACACTAGCTCATCTAGAGGGTATGTAACACAGAGAACCCCTCCACAAACGCGGTGGAGGGGTTCTTTGTGTTACACTTTGGCGGGTTTGATTAATCCTGTGTGGCGGCCTCCAATTTCTTGCGGAGAACGAACATGATAAGACCTGCAATTACGCACAGGCCTATCAGGATAGCCCAGTTGGCCATAAGCGGAATCTTCTTCCACAAGGCCGACGGGATACGGCTCAAGTAGTTACCGATGGCAGTAGCGGCAAACCATCCGCCCATCATCAGACCCTTGTACTTGGGAGGAGCCACCTTACTTACAAAACTGATACCCATAGGACTCAGAAGCAACTCGGCAACGGTCAGAGTAAAGTAGGTACCTATCAGCCAGTTGGGGCTGAGTACGCTCTGAGCCTGGTCACCCAGATCCTTAGGTGAAATAAGGTCGGTAGATGCGGCTGTGATTACGGCAAATCCTACACCTGCCAGCAACATACCCAAGCCTATCTTGACAGGAGCTGAAGGCTCCTTGCCTTTCTTGCCCAGCGCACCGAACACTGCAACCGATACCGGAGTCAGTGCAACCACGAAAAACGGGTTGAACTGCTGGAAGTCAGATGTTGCGGCATTGAACGGATCGGGCATGTTCAGATAGAATGCTATGGCACCTGCCCAAAGAGCCAGTGTGGCTATGGTAGCTATCACGCGGGCCTTCTTGGTGTCGCTCTGGAAAATGGCGAACAGTGTGTAGATTGACACAGCAATGAGAGCCAGTGACCAGATGTTGAACCACATGCGGTTGATTCCGGCTATGCCGTTCAGCCTGGTGTACTTATCGGCAAAGAATGTAAGGGCCGAACCGTTCTGGTGGAATGCCATCCAGAAGAATATTACCACTGCAAAAACAAGCAGCAGAGCCACGATGCGGTCCTTGGTCTGCTTGGGAGTAAGCTCCTGAACCTGAACGTTCTGAGCCTTGGCCTGCTTGGTGTTTACATCGGCATGCTTGAACCATGAGCGGCAGAAGAAATAGATAAGCAGTGAGAGCACCAGTGATGCGCATGCCACGAAGAAGCACAGGCGGTAACCCTCAGCCAGCGACTGCAGATATGCACCTGACTGGGCGCCGAACTCTACGGTAGCATTGTCAATAGGAACAAAATGATAACCGGCACTTTCAATATGCGGATTGTAGAGAGCCTTGGCCATTGCGGGAGCGAACATTGCACCAATGTTGATGGCCATGTAGAACAGGCTGAACGCGGCATCACGCTTATCGGAATACTTGGGATCATCATACAGGTTACCCACCAGCACCTGCAGGTTTCCCTTGAACAGGCCGGTTCCTACTGCAATCAGAGCCAGTCCGGCAAACAGTGTCCATTTGTCAATCACCTGGGTTGCCATTGGAACGGCCAGAGCCAGATAACCGAAAATCATCACGAATGCGCCTATGGTGACGCACTTGCCGTAACCTATTTTATCGGCAATGATACCACCCAGCAGGGGCATGAAATAGACTCCTGCAAGAAAAATTGCATACACTTGTCCGGCTGCGTTCTCATCCCAGCCGAACTTGGCTCTCATGTAGAGAGTAAAGATGGCAAGCATGGTGTAGTAACCGAATCTTTCGCCTGTGTTGGCCAATGCCAGAGCAAACAGGCCTTTTGGTTGTCCCTTAAACATACTTTATTTATAGATTAGTAATAATTATCCAACGGACCGCTAATTTAGACAATAATTCGCAAACGTGCAATTGGGGTCAGGCCCCTTTTGCTCACGCAGGTAAAAAACGTATTGGAGCGAACGAGGCGACGAGTGAGACCGCGGTCCCGGAGGGCCGCCAAGCCCCATAGGGGGCGCTTTCGCGTTAGCGAAATAAAAAAAGGAAAGCGAATCCGCAACGCCCACAAAAAAAGGAGCCTCGTTTTGGAGACTCCCTTGTGGGCGTTGACGGATTCGAACCGCCGACCCTCTGCTTGTAAGGCAGATGCTCTGAACCAGCTGAGCTAAACGCCCTTGCTTCCGTAAAAGCGGTGCAAAGATAAGGACTTTTGTGAACAGTCAAAAACTTTCGGACCTTTTTTTCATAAAATTTTTCCGATATGGCTCTTTTATGGTATCTTCGCGGTGCAAAAACACATATTTATAAGAAAAAAATGGAAACAGTTCTCAGCGGCATACGCCCCACAGGTAACCTTCACCTTGGCAACTACTACGGTGCAGTGACAAGCTTCATAAAGCTTCAGGATTTGTACAGATGCTTTTTCTTTATAGCAGACTGGCATTCCCTGACCACACACCCTACCCCTGAGAACATCCAGAACAGTGTCCGCACCATCCTGGCCGAATACCTGGCCTGCGGTCTGGACCCCGAGAAAGCCACCATTTATGTACAGAGCGATGTACCTGAGGTAGTAGAACTCTACCTTTACTTAAATATGAACGCTTATCTGGGCGAGTTGGAGCGTGTAACCTCGTTTAAGGAGAAGGCCCGCAAGCAGCCCGATAACGTGAACGCAGGTCTGCTTACCTATCCCACCCTGATGGCATCGGACATCATTATCCACAAGGCCAACAAGGTGCCCGTAGGCAAGGACCAGGAGCAGAACATGGAGATGGCCCGCAAGTTTGCCCGCCGTTTCAACCAGATGTACGGCGTGGAGTTCTTCCCCGAGCCCGCATCATTCTCGCTGGCCAAGGAGGGTGGCATCAAGATTCCCGGCCTGGACGGATCAGGTAAGATGGGTAAGAGCGAGGGTAACTGCATCTATCTGTGCGACGAGCCCTCGGTAATCCGCAAGAAGGTAATGAAAGCCGTTACCGATGCCGGCCCACAGGCCATGAACAGCGAGAAACCGGAGGTAATAAAGAATCTGTTCACACTGCTTGAAGTTGTATCTTCAAAGGATACCTACAACTACTTCAACGACAAGTGGAATGACTGCACCCTGCGTTACGGCGATCTCAAGAAGCAGCTGGCCGAGGATATCGTAGCCGCCACAGATCCCATCCGCGAGCGTATCAAGGAGTTCTCAAGCAACACCGCACTTCTGGACAAGATTGCCCTGGCCGGTGCCGAAAAGGCTCGTGAGAGCGCTTCAAAGACTCTGCGCGAAGTACGTCAGATCATAGGATTCAGGGTGTATTGATCACCCCTTAAAATAAAGGACTATATGGGTAAGATCAAAGATGCAGCCGGCACTGCATTGAATGCCGTAAAGACTCTCAAGTTCTGGCAGGAACTGTTTGTAATGACTTTCGGTATGGCCATTGCCGCTCTGGCAGTGAACTATTTCCTGGTTCCGGGCAAACTTATTGTAGGCAGCATCTCAGGTCTTTCTATCGTTATCAGCGGAATTTTTGACCTCATGGGAATGACCGTCAAGGTATCGACCGTGATCCTGATAATCAATGCCATCCTGCTTGTCATGGCATATCTTCTGATTGACAAGGAATTCGGCATCAAGACCGTCTATACGGCACTTATACTCGGACCATTGATGGACCTTTGGGAGAAGGTGCTTCCTGTATCCGACATACTGGCCGACGGCAGCACATCGGTCATGGGTGACGTCTGGCTGGATTTGTGCTGTTTTGTACTTCTGCTGAGCGCATCACAGGCTATTCTATTTCATATAAACGCATCTACAGGCGGATTGGACATCCTGGCCAAGATAGTGAACAAGTACCTACATTTTGACATTGGCGCCTCCATATCGGTTGCCGGAGCCATAATCTGCTGCTCGGCTTTTGCCATCAACCCCTTCCGCATGGTTGTGGTAGGTCTGATAGGAACCTGGATCAACGGTATAGTGGTGGATTACTTTACCGCCAGCATCAACAAGCGCAAAAGGGTATGCATCATATCCGATGACTACGAAGTGTTACGCCAATACATCATCAACGACCTGGACCGCGGCTGCAGTCTGTACAAGCTCATTGGAGGTTACAGCGGAAAGGAACAGACCGAGATCCAGACTCTTCTTACCCAGGACGAGTTCTCAAGTCTGATGAACTTCATGAAAAAGAACAACATTCACGGCTTCATCACCGCAGGCAACGTAAGTGAGGTATACGGCCTGTGGAAGAAACACTCCCACCACGTTATTTAAACGGGATCAATCCAAAAGCTTTGATATTTCCTGAACGGACCTTACTATGTAAACGGTCTTGGCATCAGGTGTGCGCGAAGGTATGCTGCACGCTTTCAGAGAGCGTACCAGTTCCTGCATCTCATTCTCTGAGAGATGACGTCCGGTAGGAATGGCGGCCTTGTATGCCATGGCAAGGGCCAGACTCTCCAACTGACGGTCTTCCTCATGAGTGGGGTTGATGCGGATATCGGCAATCATATCGGTAATGAGACGCTCATAATCCTGTCCCTCCATACCTGAAGGTACACCCTGAACGGCTATCGCGCCGCGTCCCATATCGGACAAATCAAAACCAAGGGCGGCAAAACGGGGTTTGAGTTCCTCAAACACCACGGCGTCACTGGCCGACAACTGGAACATCTCGGGGAACAAAAGTCCCTGCGATGCTGCCGCATGGCTCTTGGCATTGGCCAAGAACCTGTCATATAGGACTCTGATATGCGCACGATGCTGGTCTATGATCATGAGTCCCTGCTCAGAGGGCACAAGTATGAAGCGGTCTGCGAACTGATACGGTTTGAGAGTCTCCTCCTCGGGCTTGACCTGCATTTCACTCATGGGCGTGAAGGGTATCTCGCCTTCATTGACCTTGCGCTCAATGGCATCGCCGTACAGTTTGCTCCAGTTCTCACGGTTGGCACGTGTCTGTCCTGTCTCCACGCGGGTAGATGAGAACGGATTGAAATCCGGGTTATAGTTCACCTTGGGTGGCGTAACGGGACGCGATGCGTCATAGATGGGAATATCCGGCATGTCGGTGGTATTGAAATCTATGGTAGGCATCTCCTCGAAACGGCCCACAGACTCCTTGACCGCAGCCATGAGTATCTTCCATATAACCTGCTCGTCCTGGAACTTGATCTCAGTCTTGGTGGGATGGATGTTTACGTCAATGGTCTGGGGCGGCACATCCAGGAATAGGAAATATGAAGGCTGGTCACTCTCGGGCACAAGACCCTCGTAGGCGCTCAGCACAGCCTTATGGAAATACGGATGGCGCATGAATCGGCCGTTCACAAAAAAGAACTGCTTGGCGCCCTTGCCCTTTACGTTGTCCAGGTTGGAGCAAAATCCGCTGACCTTTACAACCGATGTCTCTACATCGACCGGCAGCAGAGCCTCATTCATCTTACGGCCAAACAGATTGACGATTCTCTGTTTTACGGCCGATACGGGGAGTGACAGTATCTGTTCACCCTGATGGGTCAGTTCAATGGCCACCTCGGGATGAGCTATTGCCACACGTTCAATCTCGTTAACTACATGTCCGAATTCCGTCTGATTGCTCTTAAGGAACTTACGGCGTGCAGGAACATTGTAGAAAAGGTTACGTACAGTAAAGGAACTGCCTACAGGACAGACGCATGCTTCCTGGCTCTCTATCTCCGATGCCTTTACGGTTATCTCGGTACCGGTGTCGGCATCGGCCGTACGGGTACGCAACTGCACTTCAGCCACAGCGGCTATTGATGGCAATGCCTCTCCGCGGAATCCGAATGTGGTAAGGGAGTAGAGGTCATCAGAGTCCTTGATCTTGGATGTGGCATGACGCTCAAATGCAGTACATGCATCCTCGGGATTCATGCCGCAGCCGTTATCAATAACCTGGATAGAGGTACGGCCGGCATCGGTCAGGATAACCTTGATACTGTCTGCACCTGCATCGACAGCATTCTCGACCAACTCCTTAACTACCGATGCAGGGCGGTTTACAACCTCACCCGCTGCAATCTGGCTGGCCACCTGCTGCGAAAGAACTCTAACCTTACACTCCATATATCAGATATTGCCGTTCAGGATATTAATAAGAAGTACCGTAAGAAGCACGGCAAGCACGATGGCAACGGGCAGGCTCAGTGCCGGCCCGCCATTCTGCTTACGGCGCTTGAGATGTGTAGTACTCTCCAGAAACTTACCGCGGATGCTCTCAGGGTTGAAATCCTCCTCAGGAAGCATACCGAGTTCGCGTTTGGCCTTCTCTTCTATCTTGGCCAGACGTTCCTTACGCTCGTCGACATAAATATACTTATGCTCAAAACGGCGCGGTTCCCTAACATTGAACATTCCCATATTTATCTCCTCCTTCGTTTTCTGTCACCCTGCAAGGTGGGTAGTGGTACTTCTTTGTTTGAACTGCTCTTCTTAAGCTGTTCTTCGGCCCTCTTGCCGCGCCAGTAGAACACGTCATCACGGTCAAGGGGTCTGATTCTCTCAAACCAATTGAAATTGGGCAGATACATCTTCTTTTCATCCAGTTTTTCCATAGGATACATCACGCCGTTGGAATGACCTATCATTACGATCTTATTAACGGCACGTTCCTTGAAATACGTCCTGAGACTGGATCCTTCAGTAGTGTTCATTCCTATCATGGCCGAATCGGAATCAAGCGGATAGAACACCGCCTGCACGTTTCCGTTCACATCGGCATAATCTATCTCACTATTCTTGAAGTATGCCTTGATTTCACGGCCTGCTATCTGGTTGAAATGGATGTCATCATTCATCTGTACGAAAAGAGCCTGGCCTATCACGTGCGCCCAGTCTATCGTACTGTCGTTCATATAGAAAATTATCTTCTCACCGAGTATCTGGCTCTCCTCATTCCACAGTATGGGATCGCTGAACAGCGTCAGACTTGAATCCTTGGTGGTGAACACCATTGAATCAGCCACCATCTGCATGTCCGGCCTATATGCACGCACCTTGTAGAAACCCCTCATCTGACGCTCTACGATAGAGTCATGGGCCTCATTGTAGAATGTAGCCAGACGGAATGTATCGGCGTGGACAAAAAGGCTGTCACCTGCCGAATACTCTATAAGCAGGGCCTTGCCTGTAAGTACGGCCGAATCATTTTGGCTGTTATAATAGGCATATTCGCCAAGGGCGTCAATCTTATCCTTATAGTTGTTTATTATGACATTGCCGAATCCTTCCATCTGACCTGACTCGCTGTCATAATTGATGCTGTCTCCTGTCATGCGGCTCTCACCTCCATTCTGCTCAATGACTGAACGGTCCAGCAGCACGGCGCTCTTGTTGTCGGTATTGAAACGTCCGTGACTGGTATTTATCACATTATCCTCATTGATGATGGTGGCGGGGCTGTAGAAGAATGCGGTGTGACTGTCGGTGTGGTAGTGGAGCGTATCGGTGGTAAGGGTATAATCGGGACTCTCCATTGACACTCCGTCCATGAAGACAGCCATGTTGGTGTTTGTATCAAACTGACCGTATTCAGATATCAGCGTGCTCTCCTCGTCAAGCAGGGTGCCGCCGTCAAAGAACCAGCCCAGTCCGGTGTTGCGGTCATAGTTCAGACTGTCTGTGAGCAGTATCATGGTCCTGTTCTCCAGGCGCACGTTATCCCTTACGCGAAGCAGTTTTGTGTTGCCGTCATAGAAAAGGGAATCACCGTAAAGGAAAAGGGTATCACCCTGCTCCACCCTGACGTTATGGTATGCATCGAATGAGTTGCGGTCCTGGTAGAAAAGGGCACTGTCACAGTACATATACATACTGTCGTGACGGAACACCACATTACCCATCAGACGCTGTGCATCGGGATTGATATACTCCTCATAGCGAATTATATCGGCATTGAGCAGATATACCCAGTTTGTATCAACCGCCTGGAGCTCAGCCTCAGTTTCAGGCACGCTGACAGTATCCTGAGCAGCAACTGTCAGGAAACCCGGCACAAGCGCCAGAAAAAAAGAGAGGAAACTGAGCATGACGGTATAAGTCACGGTTTAATACTTACCCCATCCGGGATAGACAAAGTCACAGTCGTTCCAACCTTCGCTTATGCGGACGTAAGTGGTACGCTGCTTCTCACGGATCCATTTCTCAAGAGCCTCCTCCTGACGGATTGAAGTAACCATGTCATAGAGGGTCTCGTAGTCCTCGGATATATTGGCCTTGTGACCGTTGATACGGTTCTTGAGCTTTACAACGGCACAGATGGTCTTACCGTTACGCAGCTGCATGGTGAAGGGGTCTGAAATCTCGCCCACATGCATTCTGTCAACTGCTCTTGCCACCTCGGGCGGAAGTTGTTCCATCATGAACTTGGATGTACCGGGTACGTTGCCACCGGGCGAGTTGCTCATGAGTCCGTTGTTATTACGGGTATCCTTGTCCTGAGAATAGGTTGCAACACAGTTCTCAAAGGTCTTGTTGCCGGTGCGGATATCATTGGCTATGGTATCCAGTCTGGCAATGCATTCATTAACGCTCTGTACGGGTATACGCGGCTTACGGAGAATATGACGTACACGCACACGGTCACCCAGTCTCTCAACAAACTGAATGATATGGTAACCGTATTCAGTCTCCACGATCTTGGATATCTTGTCGGGGTCTGTCATATTGAATGCCACGGTCGAGAATTCCGATACCATCTCACCGCGTCCAAAGAAACCCAGGTCACCGCCTTTACGGGCCGATTCGGGATCCTCGGAGTAGAGACGGGCCAGAGTTGAGAAGGTAACCTCACCTGACTGTACCCTGTCTATGTAACTGCGCAACTCGGCCTTTACTACATCTATCTCCTCCTGGGGAACCACGGGCTCCAGAGTAATAATCTGCACCTCGACCTGAGTTGGGATGTCAGGAATCTCACTGGCCGGGATATCCTTGACATAACGTCTTACCTCAGCCGGAGTCACCTTGACGCGTGATACGATGTTTTTGCGGACCTCACTGATTATATAGGCCTGACGGTATCTCTCGTAAAGACGGCTGCGGATCTGATCAACAGTCATACCATGATTATACTCCTCCATCACCTCAACTGAAGTGTAATGCTCAATCATTGCTTTCATCTCCTGCTCAACGGATGAGGCTACATCGTCATCGGTAACAAAGATACTGTCCAGTTCAGCCTGGTTCAGGAACAGTTTGTTCAGTGCCAGCTGCTCAGGTATCAGGCAATAGGGATCACCATCCCACTGGACACCGTTTTCCAATGCCTCCCTGCGTGCCTCCTCCACTTCTGACTTGTATATAGCCTCGTCACCAACCACCCAGACAATCTCGTCAATAACGTTGTTTTGGGCGACTGTCTGGCCGTACAGTGCCGTCAGAAGACATGCGGTAGTGAATATGATTTTTTTCATTTGTATGATCTATTGATGAAAAATGATTCTGTTTTTCTCTATGGCCGCGTCATACAGGTCTTCCTTGATCTTTCTCATGTATGACACCTCATTGCTGTTTATGAGCAGGCCGCGTATTCTGGAACGGGCATGATCCAAAGGCTCTATGCCTCCCTTGGGGGCGAACTCGCTCACGTTAAGCAGGTATATGTACTCTTCATCCTTGAATTCAAAACTGCCGTTGTCCTTGAGCATTGTTTCAAGCGGCTTCTCCAACGGGGGGAGCAGAACCTCAATCTCAGCCACCGTGCGCCAGTTGTCATAGAAAAACTCGCAACGTGCGGCATTGCGGATGCTGTATTTCTCTATCTCCTCAAATGACTCGTCATCCTGGCGTGTATACAGTTTCCTTATGTCGGACAGGTCATGTGACTTGTTGGATATCTTGAGGAACAGGCCCCTGAGCAATGACTCGTCAAGCACGAACAGGCGTTCGTTGTCATTGTAGAACCGCTCTATATCCTCCTCGGCTGTCTCTGAAGAGAATTTCTGCTCTATGAGACGACGCTGATATTCATGTTCAATAAGTGAACGGCGGTAATTCTCAACCAGGCGGTCAATATCCTTGGTATCGGGAATGTTACGGATGGCGTTCTGGTAAAAAAGCACATCCTGTGCCCAGTTTTTGATGAACTGCTGCGCAAAAAGCGTGCTGTCCGCTTCGGACAAGCCCAGCGGCACCACCTGTTTGATATCCTCCACGTAGAGTACATCGGTTCCAATCTCGACTATAGGAGTCTTTCCGTATACATATTCCGTCACGCTCTTGTTCCACTTACAGGAAACAAGCAATGTGATTGACACAAGTGCAATCAACCCTGCATGAAACCTATTACGTGACTTTTGTGTTCTCATCATTTATTTGACCTTCTTGAGGGCCTTCTTATTGATCTTGTACTTGTATTTGCTCTTGAGACGTTTTATCCACTCGTTCTCCAGATACTTCTGATACTCCTCAGAAACCTCGGCTGCCACATCGCTGATGGAATCAGGCTGTTTGAGCACTCTTCCCACAACGTTCACATAGGGGAATCCGTTCATAGGTTTATACTCTCCCTGACCGAATACGACCTTGTCTACGTATTCGTTCTGCCCCTGTCTGAACAGATCTGTTTCCGATGAACTTCTGAGAACACGGACCTTGATGCCGTTGCTGTTGAATGCCAGGATTGAATTGACCCACTCACTCATATCCTGCTTTTCAAGGATCTCTTTCAGTTCATTAAAGTCCTCCTCCTTCTGGCAGAACAGAACCATACCCTTGAAACAGGGCTTATCAAAATTGAACTGCTTGCGGTGGGCTTCAAAATAGGCGTCCAACTCCTCGGGATGGTTTGATACCCTCTCCCATATCTCGCGGTTGCTGATGTCAAACACCAGCAGGCCGTCATGGTACTCCCTTGAAATATTGCCAAAGTCAGGCTCAACCTCTTCTAGTGTGCTGTCAAGACGTGCCACTGCGGCATCATCCCTTTCAGTCCAGCCCAGACGTGTGGCGTATTCGTTTGCCCTGCGCTGTTTTGCCTTGTCAAATGTACCGTTATCCTTCATCCAGTCATAGATGTCATCACGGTTATCCTCATAAGTACCCAGGTCACGGCGTGCGTCAAGCATCACAATGAAAGCTGTTCTGTTTGAAACGAACGGCTCACTGTACTGGCCCGGTTCCAGAGACAGAATGATATCGGCAATGTCATCGGGCATCTGGTTTGCAGCCAGCCATCCGGCCTCGCCTCCGCTTGCTGCCAGGTTATCGGTTGAGTACTCCTTTGCCAGATCCTGGAATGATCCGCCGGCCTGGAGTTTCTCATAGACTGACTTCATCTGCTCAAAGCAGTCATCAAGTGTCCTGCCCACGTTTGCATCGGGGGTGGCAGACATAACAAAGACATGCATGAGTCCGGGTTCTCCTATCTCAATCAAAGACTGCTCATAAGAGTTGCGGGCAACTTCCTCAAGGAAGTCATAGTCAATGACATAATCCTCGGCCTGCATGTCGCGGCACATCTTGTACTCACTGAGAAATGACTCGGACTTGTCAAGACCCTCGTCAAGAGCCGCCTGCACCTTGAGCTTGAAGTTCAGATACAGGTCAGCATATTGTCTGACGGCCTTCTTAGTGACTTTAGCCTCTATGTTGTTCTTCTCAAAGAAATACTCGAACTCTGACTGTGTAACATCATATCCGTTCACTGTCATCACGACAGGATCCACCTGCGCCAGCAACGGCATGCCAAGCAGAACGGCAACAGTACATGAAAGGATTCGTCTCATAAGCATTGGTTTTGGTTATTCGTGGCGGCTGTAGTTGGGAGCCTCGCTTGTGATGGCTACATCATGCGGGTGACTCTCGTTCATGCCGGCGTTGGTGATGCGTACGAACTTGGCCTCGTGCAGCTTGTCAATGTTGGGAGCGCCGCAATAGCCCATACCTGAACGCAGACCGCCTGCCAACTGATATACAACCTCGTAAAGAGTTCCCTTGTAAGGAACGCGGGCTGCGATTCCCTCGGGAACCAGTTTGCGGGCATCCTTGGTGTCAGCCTGGAAGTAGCGGTCCTTTGAACCGTTCTCCATAGCCTCAAGAGAACCCATGCCACGATATGATTTGAACTTACGTCCGTTAAAGATGATTGTCTCACCGGGTGACTCCTCGGTACCGGCTACAAGTGAGCCGAACATTACGCTGTCACCGCCGGCAGCAAGAGCCTTGACAACGTCACCTGAGTAACGCAGACCGCCGTCGGCAATGATTGGAACACCTGAGCCCTTGATGGCTGAGTATACGTCATATACGGCTGATACCTGAGGTACGCCAATACCGGCAATGATACGGGTGGTGCAGATTGAACCGGGACCCATACCAACCTTAACTGCATCTGCACCTGCCTCGACAAGCATCTTGGCTGCAGCACCGGTTGCAATGTTACCTACAACGATATCTATGTTCTTGAAGCTTGCCTTGGCCTCCTTGAGTTTTGCGATAACGCTCTTGGTGTGACCGTGGGCGGTATCGATTACGATTGCATCGGCACCTGCCTCAACGAGTGCAGACATACGGTCCAGTGTATCGGTTGTAACGCCTACACCTGCGGCCACGCGCAGACGGCCCTTGCTGTCCTTGCATGCCATGGGTTTGTCCTTGGCCTTGGTGATATCCTTGTATGTGATAAGTCCTACCAGTTTACCGTTGTTGTCAACTACCGGCAGTTTCTCAATCTTGTTCTCCTGGAGA
Organism: Bacteroidaceae bacterium; assembly: GCA_017530735.1. Taxonomy (GTDB): domain Bacteria; phylum Bacteroidota; class Bacteroidia; order Bacteroidales; family Bacteroidaceae; genus Colenecus. Next base: position 21,027 of record JAFXMB010000019.1, read on the forward strand.
ATCTGTGAAGCAGCCTCCATGTCAACCTGCTGGTGTGTGGTAACCAGGTTCTCCTTTGTCATGACATCCTCAATCTTGACGTCATAGTTACGCTGGAAACGGAGGTCACGGTTGGTGACGATACCGCACAGTTTACCATCCTCCTCGACAACGGGTATACCGCCGATATGATACTCTGCCATTAGAGCCAGGGCATCCTTGATGGTATTTTGACGGTGAATGGTAACAGGGTCGTATATCATTCCGTTCTCAGCACGCTTGACGATAGCCACCTGGCGGGCCTGCTCTGCTATAGGCATATTCTTGTGAATTACACCGATACCTCCCTCGCGGGCGATAGCGATGGCCATGCGTGACTCAGTTACGGTATCCATAGCTGCTGTCACGAACGGGATGTTAAGGGTGATGTTACGTGAGAATCTTGATGTAAGATTGATGTCACGCGGCAGAACCTCTGAATAAGCGGGAATAAGCAGGACATCATCAAACGTCAGTCCTTCCATTGCAACTCTATCTTCTAAAAATGACATGTTGATATAGTTTTTATTGTTGTTTCAATCAGTTACCCATTTCAGATATGAACTTGATACGTACAAGACGGATCTCCTCTTCCGAGTAGTCATCACCCAGTTCGTCTATCGCGTCGTCTATGGAATCGCTCTCAGACTCCCTGAAGTATTCGTAGATGTCCTCGGCACGGTCATCGTCCATAACACTCTCTATGAAGTAGTCTATGTCCAGTTTGGTTCCGGAATTGACGATGGCCTCAATCTCAGTGAGGAGTTCGTCAAAGTCGATACCCTTGCTTATGGCTATGTCGTCAAGAGCCACTTTCATGTCTATGCTCTGGATAATGCTTACCTTGAGCTTGGACTTGTTGGCAACCGTGCGGACACGCAGATCCTCGGGACGCTCTATCTCATTCTCCTCGACGTGACGCTTGATCAGGTCTATGAACTCCTGACCGTAACGCTTTGCCTTGCCTGCGCCTACGCCCGGGATGTTCTGGAGTTCGTCGATGGTTACGGGATATGTGGTAGCCATTGCCTCCAGTGAAGGATCCTGGAAGATCACGTACGGCGGCAGCTGCAGGTGCTTGGAGAGTTTCTTGCGCAGGTCCTTGAGCATCGAATAGAGTTCCGGGTCTACTGCGAACGATCCGCCTCCGCGCATCGGGCCTTCAGTCTCGTCATCCTCAAACTCCTTATCCTCGACAATCATGAATGATTTGGGATTCTTGAGGAAATCACGGCCATCGTCGGTTATCTTGAGCAGACCGTAGTTCTCAACGTCCTTGCGGATGTAACCGGCAATCAGGGCCTGACGGATAACGGCGTTCCAGGTCTTCTCCTCCTCATCGGAGCCTGAGCCGAACACCTCAAGGTCATCATGCATATGGTCTGTTATCTCGGATGTCTCCTTACCAAGAAGCATGTCGATGATGTAGTCTGCCTTGAAATTCTCCTTAACTGCAAGTATGCACTCCAGTACGGTCTCCAGCAACTGCTGTGCCTCAACCTGTTTCTTGGGGTTCAGACAGTTGTCGCAGTTGCCGCAGTTGTCCTCCTCATAGTTCTCACCAAAGTAGTGGAGCAGCAGTTTGCGGCGGCATACGGATGACTCGCAGTAGGCGGTGGTCTCAGCCAGCAACTGACGGCCTATATCCTGCTCGGCAAGAGGCTTACCCTCAAGGAACTTCTCCAGTTTCTGCACATCCTTGCTGTTGTAGAATGCTATGCACTGGCCTTCACCGCCGTCACGTCCGGCGCGTCCGGTCTCCTGGTAGTAGCCCTCAAGGCTCTTGGGGATATCGTAGTGGATAACGTAGCGTACATCAGGTTTGTCAATACCCATTCCGAATGCGATGGTAGCCACGATAACGTCAATCTTCTCCATGATGAAGGCGTCCTGCGTCTTGCTGCGTGCGGCTGCCTCCATGCCTGCATGATAGGCCATGGCCGATATGTCATTGGCCTGCAGTATCTCTGCAAGTTCCTCAACCTTCTTGCGTGAGAGGCAGTAGATGATACCTGACTTGCCGGGATTGGACTTGATGAACTTTATGATGTCCTTGTCAACGTTCTTGGTTTTGGGTCTTACCTCGTAGTAGAGGTTGGGGCGGTTGAATGACGACTTGAAATCCTTGGCATCCTGAATGCCCAGGTTCTTCTTGATGTCATCACGAACCTTGTTGGTAGCGGTTGCCGTCAACGCGATGATGGGAGCCAGTCCTATCTCCTTGACGATATCCCTGATCTTGCGGTACTCGGGACGGAAATCATGGCCCCACTCCGATATGCAGTGAGCCTCATCAATTGCGTAGAAAGATATCTTGACCTTCTTGAGGAAATCCACGTTCTCCTCTTTTGTAAGTGACTCGGGAGCCACATAAAGGAGTTTTGTCTTACCGCTCAGAATATCCGCCTTGACCAGATCTATTGACGTCTTGTTGAGTGAAGAATTTATGAAATGGGCTATTCCGTCCTCCTCACTGAGGTTGCGCATGGCATCAACCTGGTTTTTCATAAGAGCGATGAGCGGGGAGATAACTATTGCAGTTCCGTCCATGACAAGGGCGGGGAGTTGATAGCAGAGAGACTTACCTCCGCCTGTAGGCATAAGCACAAACGTATCTTTACCTTCCAGCAGATTACGGATTATAGCCTCCTGGTCTCCCTTGAAAGTATCAAAGCCAAAATGGACTTTCAGTATTTCCTGCAGATTCACATCTTTTGCCATACAAACATTAAATATTCATCCAAATTTCTATAGCGATAGAAAACAAAGTTAAGTACAAGTATTTCATACTTGCAAACTTTTTGACGAAAAAAAACTCAAATATTTTTAATAGATTGACCGCAGCGTGTCACACCTTCTCAAACACCGCGCCATCTGCCTTATCCAGCTGACTCTTGGCATATTCCAGAGTCACGGTATAGGTCTTTTTTGACGAAGACGGAATCTCGTACATGGCATCGATCATTATAGTCTCCACGATTGACCTGAGGCCTCGTGCTCCGAGTTTGAATTCTATTGCCTTGTCCACGATGAAATCCAGGACCTCCGGCTGGAATGTAAGATCCACTCCATCCAGTTTGAAAATCTTGGTATACTGACGGACTATTGAGTTCTTTGGTTCTGTAAGGATATTGCGCAGTGCTTCGCGATCCAGGGGCTGCAGGCTGGTTACAACCGGCAGACGGCCTATTATCTCAGGGATGAGACCGAATGATTTAAGGTCCTGAGGTGAAACATACTTCATCAGGTTGTTAAGGTCAACCTTGCTGCGCTGTTCCACTGAGTCAAAACCTACCACCTGGGTGTTCAGACGGTTAGCGATCTTGCGCTCTATGCCGTCAAATGCACCTCCGCAGATGAACAGGATGTTCTTGGTGTCCACCTGGATGAACTTCTGCTCGGGGTGCTTGCGTCCACCCTGAGGGGGCACGTTGACCACGGTTCCTTCAAGCAGTTTGAGCAGGCCCTGCTGTACGCCTTCTCCGCTCACGTCACGTGTTATGGAGGGGTTGTCGCTCTTGCGTGCTATCTTATCTATCTCATCAATGAATACGATTCCGCGTTCTGCGGCGGCCACATCGTAATCGGCCACCTGAAGCAGACGTGACAGGATGCTCTCCACGTCCTCACCCACATAACCTGCTTCTGTGAGGACCGTTGCATCAACAATGGTAAAAGGAACTTTGAGCAGGCGCGCTATAGTCTTGGCCAGCAGTGTCTTGCCGGTACCGGTGGCGCCTACCAGGATGATATTGCTCTTCTCTATGTCAATGTCATCCGTATCAGGCTGAGTGATACGTTTATAATGGTTATAAACAGCAACGGAAAGGTAGCGCTTGGCGGCATCCTGACCAATCACATAGTCGTCAAGGAATTTCTTGATCTCCTTGGGCTTGGGTACGGATTCCATAGTGAATGAAGGCTTCTCGCCACTCTGCTTGGCATCACGTACTATCTCAGCAGCACGCTCCACGCACTCGTTGCAGATACAACCCTCAATACCGGTGATGAGAAAACCCACC
>JAFXMB010000020.1 GCA_017530735.1 Bacteroidaceae bacterium
AACATTCCAGGATCTTTTGGTAGGTATTCCATGTTTTTCTAATTTCAGCTGCAAAGGTACAAAAATGATACCAATGGGGCCTGACCCCAATGGTATCATTTTTGTTCTTACTTGCTGAGTGAAGCATGCATGCTGGCGGCAGCGCGGCGGCCGTCACCCATGGCAAGGATTACGGTAGCGCCTCCGCGGACAATGTCACCACCTGCAAAGATTGTGGGTATTGATGACTGCATGTTGTCGTTTACGGCGATGGTGTTCATGCGGCCCAGTTCCAAGCCCTCGATTGACTTGGGTACGATGGGGTTGGGGGATACACCTACTGCTACGATTACCATATCAACATCGATTGTGATGGTCTCGCCTGTGGGAACCGGGCTGCGGCGGCCGCTTGCATCGGGCTCACCAAGCTCCATCTTCTCAAGGACAGCCTGCTTAACGCGGCCGTTCTCATCGCCGATGTAGCGGATGGGGTTGTGCAGGGTCATGAACTCTACACCTTCCTCCTTGGCGTGCTTTACCTCCTCCAAACGTGCGGGCATCTCTTCCTCACTGCGGCGGTAAACGATCATGGCGCGCTCGGCACCCAGACGAAGGGCGGTGCGGACAGAGTCCATAGCGGTGTTACCGCCACCGACAATCATCATCTTCTTGCCGAATGTTACGGGGGTATCGGACTCCTTGCTTGCGGCATCCATCAGGTTGACGCGGGTCAGATACTCGTTTGATGACATTATATTGATAAGGTTCTCACCCTCAATGTTCATGAAGTTGGGCAGACCGGCACCTGAGCCTACGAATATGCCCTTGTAACCCTCAGCCTCAAGTTCGCTTACCTTGATGGTCTTGCCTACGATGCAGTCCTTAACGAACTTGACACCCATCTTCTGCAGGTTCTCAATCTCCACGTCAACTATCTTGTTGGGCAGACGGAACTCAGGAATACCGTACTTGAGCACACCGCCAATCTCGTGCAGAGCCTCAAATACTGTAACGTCATAACCGAACTTGGCCATATCGCCGGCAAATGAAAGGCCTGAAGGACCTGAGCCGATGACAGCGATCTTCTTGCCGTTGGGTGCTGCAACCTCAGGAACTGAGATGTTGCCGCTCTCGCGCTCGTAATCAGCAGCGAAACGCTCCAGATAACCGATGGCAACGGGCTTCTTACCCATCTTAAGGTGTATGCACTTGCTCTCGCACTGCTTCTCCTGCGGGCATACGCGGCCGCAGACAGCGGGCAGGGCGCTGGTGTGCTTGAGCACCTTGGCGGCAGCCAGATAGTTACCGCGCTCAATATTCTTGATGAATGAAGGAATCTCAATGTTTACGGGGCAGCCCTCCATGCAGGACGGGTTGGCGCAGTCAAGGCAGCGCTTGGCCTCCAGCAGAGCCTGCTCTTCGGTAAGACCCTGGTTAACCTCCTCCTTGCGGCTGTGACGACGGTAGTCAGGTGCCAGCTCGTTCATGACGCAACGCTCAATGGCGGTACGGTCCTTAGGTTTCATTGTGGCACGCAGATCAACTCTCCACTGGGCGTTGCGGTCGGTCAGAACCTCGATGGGCTCAACCTCAGCCTTAGTCTTGGCACCACCGCAGCAGCACTCCTCCTTGGCAGCGGGTGCTGCGGCTGCAACGCTCTCCTCAAGTTTCTTCATCTCCTCGCGCTCGGTCTCCTTGAAGGCACCCATACGCTTCATCATGCCGTCCCAGTCAACCTCGTGGCCGTCAAACTCAGGTCCGTCTACGCAGACGAACTTGGTCTTGCCGCCAACGCTTACACGGCAGGCACCGCACATACCGGTACCGTCCACCATGATGGTGTTGAGTGATACGTCAGTTGAGATGTTGTATTTCTGAGTGAGCAGGCAGCAGAACTTCATCATGATGGCGGGGCCGATGGCAAAGCACTTGTCAACCTTCTCGCGATTGATTACCTCTTCCATACCAACGGTTACCACACCCTTGTTACCGTATGATCCGTCATCGGTCATGATGATGGTCTCATCGGCATACTTGCGTACCTCATCCTCAAGAATGATAAGTTCCTTGGTGCGGCCTGCAAGAACTGCTATTACCTTGTTGCCGGCCTCCTTCAGAGCCTTGATGATGGGGAGCATGGGAGCGGTACCTACACCACCGCCGGCGCAGAGTACTGTACCGAATTTTTCAATATGGGTGGCCTGGCCCAGAGGACCTACCACGTCAGTGATCATATCGCCGGCCTCAAGCTTGCAGAGACGGTTGGTGGAAAGGCCGATGCGCTGTACCACCAGGGTGATGGTTCCGCGCTTGACATCGGAATCAGCAATTGTAAGCGGTATACGTTCACCTTTCTCTCCAATACGGATGATTACGAAGTGACCGGCTCTGCGTGACTTTGCAATAAGCGGAGCCTCAACTTCAAACTTGAATACATTCTCTGAAAACTGTTGTTTGGATACAATCCTGTTCATATTTTGTCGATTTTCTTTACAATCGGTTTTTTTGTCGCGCAAAGTTATCAATTAATGCTTTTTGTATCTATATTTGTGTTATCTAATTTTAAGAAAGGACTAATATTTTGCATTTATTTGCAGAAGTATTGGATGTAAAATAAGTATTTATACAAAAACGATGAGCTATCTGCGTTTTGAAAAGACCTTGATGACCAATCTGGAAGAGACCCTTCCAAGGGAGATTCTGCGGACCAACCGTTCAGGTGCCTACCACTGCACCACGATAGTTGACTGCAACACCCGCAAGTACCATGGTCTTCTGGTTGTACCTCTACCTGAACTTGACGATGAAAACCATGTTCTGCTGTCCTCATTGGATGAAACGGTCATTCAGCACGGCGCCGAGTTCAACCTTGGTTTGCATCAGTATTGGGGTTACAACTTCAGCCCGAAAGGACACAAATACATACGTGAATTCAACTGTGACAAGGTGCCTACCACCATATATCGCGTGGGCGGTGTGCTGCTCAAGAAGGAGAAACTCTTTGAGCACAACGAAAACCGCATACTTATACGATATACCCTGATGGACTGCCACTCTGAGACTACACTGCGATTCCAGCCGTTCCTGGCATTCCGCAGCGTGCGCCAGTTCACTCATGAGAACAGCAACGCCAGCCGTGAGTACCGCGAGGTTGAGAACGGTATAGCCACCTCCATGTATCCCGGATACCCGGAATTGTTCATGCAGTTCAGCAAGAAGGGTGAGTTTGTGTTCCGTCCCGACTGGTACCGCAAGTTTGAATACTCCAAGGAGTTGGAGCGCGGATATGAGTTCAATGAGGACCTTTATGTACCCGGTTACTTTGAGATGCCGATAAAGAAAGGTGAGAGCATAGTCTTCTCGGCCGGCATCAAGGAGGTCAGCACCAAGGGACTCAAACGCACATTCACAGTCGAGGCCAATGAGCGTACCCCGCGAGACAATTTCTATCACTGCCTCAAGAATGCCGCACACCAGTTCCACAACAAGGTGGGCGGTCATCATTATATTCTGGCCGGTTATCCCTGGTTCAAGTGCCGCGCCCGTGACATGTTCATATCGTTGCCGGGTCTGACTCTGTCAATCAAGGAGATAAGTGAGTTTGAGAGCGTTATGTTCACTGCACAGGAGGCTATCCGCAACTTCATCAAGGGTGTTCCCTCCAAACTGCAGATATATGAGATAGAGCATCCCGATGTGCTGCTGTGGGCTGTCTGGGCAATCCAGCAGTATGCCAAGGCGACATCGGCCCAGCAGGCATGGGAGAAGTACGGCAAACTGCTTACCGAGATAATGGATTTCCTGCGCCACAACCGCCACTACAACTTCTTCCTGCACAGCAACGGACTGGTTCACATAAACGGCAAGGAGAAAGCCGCCACATGGATGAACTCAACCGCCAACGGTGTTCCCGTAATTCCGCGTACCGGTTATGTGGTTGAAATCAATGCCCTCTGGTATAACGCCCTGATGTTCGTGGCCGATCTGAGCAGGCAGTACGGTAAGGCCGATTACTCAAAGCGTCTTGAGACTCTGGCCGCCAATGCAGGCAAGGCATTCGTAAAGACGTTCCTGAATCAGTACGGCTACCTGTATGACTTTGTGGATAAGGATGCGCCAGACTGGAGCGTACGTCCCAACCAGATATTCGCTGTGGCACTGGATTACTCTCCGCTGGATCTTAAGCAGCAGAAGGCTGTGGTGGATATAGTGACCAAGGAACTTCTTACCCCCAAGGGCCTGCGTTCACTCAGCCCCAAGAGCCTGGGTTACAACCCCAACTATGTGGGCCCGCAGCGCGAGCGTGACTATGCATACCATCAGGGTACCGCATGGCCCTGGCTGGCAGGCTTCTACTTTGAGGCATACCTCAAGGTGTTCAAGATGAGCGGTCTGTCATTCGTGGAGCGCCAGATGATAGGTTATGAGGATGAGATGACATCGCACTGCATCGGCTCACTTCCGGAACTCTTTGACGGCAACCCGCCGTTCAAGGGCCGCGGAGCCGTATCGTTCGCCATGAATGTGGCCGAGATACTGAGAACCATCAAGATGATTAATGAATTTCAATAAAACGACTATATGAAGGTACTGATGTTCGGCTGGGAGTTTCCGCCCCATATCCTTGGAGGATTGGGAACGGCCAGTTTCGGATTGACAAGAGGACTAGCCAATCAGGGGAACGTGGACATAACGTTCTGCCTGCCTAAACCATGGGGTGATGAGGATCAGAGCTTCATGAAGATTATAGGTATGAACACCGTTCCCGTGGTGTGGAGAGATCCGGACAAGGGTGTGCTCCAGCAGAGGTATCCATGGATGAACGCCGATGACTACTATCATTTCCGTGACCATATCTATGCTGATTTCAACAATCTCTACACCAATGATCTGGGCTGCATAGAGTTTTCGGGCCGATACCCGGACAACCTTCACGAGGAGATAAACAACTACTCGATTGTGGCAGGCGTTGTGGCCCGCACCGAACAGTTTGACATAATCCACTCCCATGACTGGCTGACCTATCCCGCCGGCATCCACGCCAAGCAGGTTAGCGGCAAGCCTCTGGTCATACACGTTCACGCAACTGATTTTGACCGCAGCCGCGGCAATGTGAACCCCACCGTCTATGCCATTGAGAAGAACGGTATGGATTACGCCGACCACATAATGTGCGTGAGTGAACTGACCCGCCAGACCGTCATCAACAAGTACCATCAGGATCCGCGCAAGGTATACACAATGCATAATGCAGTGGAGCCCCTGCCGCAGGAGATCCAGGATATAGTACCCCAGAAGAAACCGCATGAGAAGGTGGTTACATTCCTGGGCCGAATCACCATGCAGAAGGGTCCCGAATACTTTGTCGAGGCCGCCGCACTGGTTCTTAAGCGTACACGTGACATACGTTTCTGCATGGCCGGAAGCGGTGACATGATGAACGCCATGATAACCCTTGCCGCCGAGCGCGGTATTGCCGACCGTTTCCACTTCCCGGGATTCATGAAGGGCAAGCAGGTGTACGAATGCCTCAAGGCGAGTGATGTATACATCATGCCTTCGGTATCGGAACCCTTCGGTATTTCACCGCTTGAGGCAATGCAGTGTGAGGTTCCCACCATCATCTCAAAGCAGTCCGGCTGTGCCGAGATCCTGGACAAGTGCATCAAGGTTGACTATTGGGACATTCACGCCATGGCCGATGCCATCTACTCCATCTGCAACTACCCGGCACTGTACGAGTATCTGAAGGTAGAGGGTAAGAAGGAGGTCGATGCAATCACCTGGGATAAGGTGGGAGAGCGTATCCTGGCACGCTACAAGAAACTGCTGGGCATTAAATAACTGAAAAAAAGGAGAAACAAGATATGAAAACAATCTGTCTGTATTTTGAGATTCATCAGATAATCCATCTCAAGCGTTACCGTTTCTTTGATATAGGCACAGATCACTATTATTATGATGATTATGCCAACGAGACCAGCATAACGAACATTGCCGAAAACTCCTATATCCCGGCTCTGAAGACTCTGATAAAGATGGCCCGCGAGAGTGAGGGCGCATTCAAGGTGGCTCTCTCACTGTCGGGCGTAGGTCTGGAGCAGTTGGAGCGTTATGCACCGCAGGTAATAGACCTGCTGCAGGAACTTAATGAGACGGGTTGCGTGGAATTCATAGCCGAGCCTTACTCACACGGACTGGCATCACTGGCACCCAACGGAGAGAAGTCTTTCCGCGACGAGGTGAAGCGTCAGGTTGACAAGATCAACCAGCTCTTTGGCCAGAAACCCAAGGTGTTCCGCAATTCCAGCCTCATCTATGACGATGAGATAGGAGGTCTGGTGGCCGATATGGGATTCAAGGGAATACTGACCGAGGGAGCCAAGCACATCCTTGGCTGGAAGAGTCCGCATTACCTGTATCACTGCGCCCTGAACCCCAATCTCAAGGTGCTTACCCGTGACTACAAACTGTCCGATGACATAAGCCTGAGATTCTCCAATCCTTCATGGGAGGCATATCCCCTGATGGCCGACAAGTATATGGACTGGATTGCACAGAGCCCCGAGGAGGATGGCGTATTCAATATCTTTATGGAACTGTGTGCTCTGGGTATCTATCAGCCCCTGAGTTCAAACATACTTGACTTTATCTACAACCTGCCCAAGGCCGCCAAGAAACTGGGTATAGGTTTTCAGACTCCGTCAGAGGTTATCAAGACCCACAAGTCCGTATCGGAGATAGAGGTTCCTTACCCCATGTCTTGGAACGACGAGGAGCGTGACATCAGTTGCTGGCTGGGCAACGTGATGCAGCGTGAGGCGTTTGACAAACTCTATTCAATAGGCGAGCGTGTCATACTGAGCAAGGACAGACATCTGCTTCAGGACTGGGATTATCTGCAGGCCAGCAATAACCTCAGGTTCATGACCACCAAGAACAATGCTGTGTCAATGGATCGCGGAATCTATGAGTCACCCTATGACGCATTTACCAACTACATGAACATACTGGGTGATTTCCTGCAGAGGGTGAACTGGGCACTGCCTCTGGATATAGATACTGAGGAGTTGAATGCATTCCAGACAACAATCAGTAACCAGGACAAGAAGATCCAGTCCCTGGAGAAACAGGTGGCACGACTCAAGGCCGCTGCCGACAAGCCTAAAAAAGCTTAGAATTTAGAACGTATGGTCTTGATCTTGATCGGGGTATCTCCTCCGATCAGCTTGACCTGATGCATATTGATGTCTACGTTGTAACTGATAGCAGTACTTGAGGCATCGGTATTTGCACCTACGGGTATGAGTATGACCTTGTTCCAATCCGGACAAGCCTGCTCGTAGGCTGCGTTGTCTCCGCCGTTCACGGCAATCCAATCCTCGCGGTCACTGTATATCTTCTCAACCATTGAGGCTATGTTGTCATAGGAGTAAGTGCCGTATTTTGAGGAGTAGGAGGCTACGAATGATTCGGTCTTATCGGTAGTGTTGTTCTTGGAGAAGAACTCCTGCAGTTTCTGCTTGCGGATAAGAAGCAGACGGGTGGGGATTGACGGTTTGTACTTGCTTGAAGGAGTGACTGCTGTAGAGAGTCTCAACTGGGCCGAATTGAGCACGTACTCGTTGTCTCTCATCTGGTCGATGGGCAGGTCAATCTCTGTGAGCAGGCCGAACGGTGAGCGTATCCAAGTGCAGGTGTTGTCTGCCAACTGGCCTTCCAGACCGGTCCACTTGAAGAAGTTCAACTGCATAACCTCACTGTTTCCCTGGAACTCGGCAATTCTGGATTCCATCTTGGGCTCGTCATCGGAATCATGTCCTATGTACTTGAAGTTTATGCCCAGTATTGAACTGCTGATGTACAGAAGTGTGCCGTCGCCCTGTGAGCAGCGTACGTAGAATCCTTTGCAGAGGTTCTGCATGAATGACCTGGCGTCAGAGAAGTAATGCTTTCTGGCCGGATCAAAGTAAGATTCCAGTATGGTCTTGGCTATGGAGTCGGGCAGGGGAACGGTTATGCTGGGATAGTAGCCGGCCAGACTGCGGAGTGAATCGGAGTCCTGAAGGTTCTTACCGGATATGGTGACAGTGGCCAGAGGCTCCGCCTGCAGGTCACAGAAGAGTGACGGGTCTGCATTGGGGTAGTAGCGTGTGTCGGGCTCAATCAGGGTGTTCAAGGGGAAAACCTCAATCTTTATGGGATTGACGGGGTCTCCAAAGAAACCGGTATAGTAGAGTTTGAGCTGTGCGTAATAGGGTTTCTGGTCACCGACCTCATCAATGAACCACTGGGGAAACTTGAAATCACCTATACCGTATACTGAGTCGGCCAGGGTGAAGCCCTCCATGCAGTTTAACTGTGTCAGGTAACTTGCATCTATTCTGGCGCCGCTCTGCTCTTCGGTGAAGCGTCCCAGATTGCACTGGGTTGTCATTATGAGGAGTGAATCGGCCGTCTTTACAGTGCGGGATGTTGCAAAACAGGAGTCGTTTACGACTGTCATGACATCACCCTGGGGAGTGAGTGACTGGCCCAGACCGGATGTGTTGTCATCACATGAAATAAGAAACAGAACTGCGAGTAATCCGCATACTGTCGCCTTGAAGTTCATAGTCTAAAAATCAGATTTTGTTGTAGAAATCGTTGATGACATCGGCAGCCATGGTGCTGGCGTCACCTTCAAGTACCGGAATGCCTTTCTGCTTGGCGTATGCGGGCAGAGAAGCGTCTACTGCCGGTGCGTTGCAGATTACTCCGTCGGAGAAATCAATGGCTTTCTTCATCACGGAGTTAAAGTCGATGGGGGTATCGAATGTACCTACATCACCGGGTTGCATATCCTTGTTGGGTATTATCTCGGGGTATCTGTCACTGAAGTTGCGGTTGAAAGCCTTCTCGTACAGAGAATAAACGACTTTTGAATCACGGAAAGCGGGCTCTTCGCGATATGCGGTCTTTATGTACATAGGTATCAGGGCCGAAAGCCAGCCGTGACAGTGAATGATATCGGGATTCCAGCGCAGTTTCTTTACGGTCTCAAGCACGCCGCGGGCAAAGAATATGGTACGCTCGTCATTGTCCTCATACTCTACGCCGTCCTTATCGGTCACCTGAAGACGGTTCTGGAAGAAGTCCTCATTATCAATGAAATACACCTGAATGCGGGCCGACTGGAGTGAAGCCACCTTTATTATGAGCGGATGGTCTGTATCGTCAATGATAAGGTTCATTCCCGACAGACGGATCACCTCGTGCAACTGATTGCGGCGCTCGTTGATGTTACCCCACTTTGGCATGAAGGTACGGATATCGTTTCTTAATTCCTGAATGCTCTGGGAAAGCTGTCTGCAATAATCAGCCATTGGAGACTGAGCCACGAAGGGCGAAATCTGATCAGCAATGATGAGAATTTTCTTTTCGCTCATAAAGGTGAATTTTCAAATACCATATGCAAAGATATAAAAAAAAAGCATGATTTAGGCAAGCCTGACGTCCGAAACTTTTGAAATACCATATTTATTCACTTATTTTGCGGACTTTTTGAATTGTATTATGATTAAGGTAATTACAACAGTAAAGGATCTTAAAGAGGCTCTCAAAACCTGCCGCGAGGAGGGTAAGACAGTGGGTCTCGTACCTACCATGGGTGCACTGCACGAGGGCCATGCATCGCTTGTACGCCGCTCTGTAGCAGAGAATGACATAACCGTTGTGAGCGATTTTGTAAATCCCACACAGTTCAACGACAAGAATGACCTTAACAACTATCCCCGTACTATGGAGGCCGATTGCCAGCTGCTTGACAAGGTAGGCGCACAGTATGTATTTGCCCCCACGGTAGAGGAGATGTATCCCGAGCCCGATACCCGCACGTTTGATTTCACACCTCTTGATAAGGTGATGGAGGGCCCCAACCGTCCCGGACACTTTAACGGTGTGGCTCAGATTGTAAGCAAACTGTTCTATGCAGTGGAGCCCGATCGCGCATACTTTGGCGAGAAGGATTTCCAGCAGCTGGCCATAATCCGTGAGATGGTACGCCAACTGAACCTTAAGATAGAGATTGTGGGCTGCCCCATAGTACGTGAGGAGGACGGAATGGCACTGAGTTCACGCAACATGCTTCTGAGCAAGGCCGAGCGCAAACTGGCCGCCAACATATCACGCACTCTCTTTGAGAGCCGCTACTATGCACGTCACCACACACTTGCCTCTACCCGCAAGTATGTCATAGACACCATCAACTCCCATCAGGGACTTGAAGTTGAGTATTACGAGATTGTCGATGGCCGTACACTGCAGCCCGTTGACAACTGGGATGCCACCGATTATATAGTAGGCTGCGTTACCGTACACTGCGGTAAGGTTCGCCTTATTGACAACATCAAATACAAGGAATAATGCTGCTTACAGTTCTTAAATCAAAGTTGCACCGCGTCAAGGTGACCGATGCCAACATCAACTACATAGGTAGCATAACCATTGACGGCAACTGGATGGATGCAGCCGGCATCATTGACGGCGAGCAGGTCCACGTGGTGGATGTAACCAACGGTGCCCGTCTGGTAACTTACGTAATCCGCGGAGAGCGCGGCTCCAAGTGTATCTGCCTTAACGGCGCTGCCGCCCGCCTGGTCTCCATCGGCGACACGGTAATAATCATCGCCTACGCCCAGGTAACCCCAGAGGAAGCCAAAACGTTTAAACCAACGGTGGTTATACCTTAATTCCGTTCCTGCGGAACGAAATCAGGTATGGTTTCCTTATTTTAGTTTGCTCTGCAAACACGCTTCGCTTGCCGGACTCCGTCCGGGCAAAAATAATGGCGGCCCATTTGGGTCGCCATTATTTTTGCTATTGGATGGAAGCTTAACCTAACATGGTAAGCAGGATACCTGCTGCAACTGCTGAGCCGATTACACCTGCAACGTTCGGGCCCATGGCATGCATGAGCAGGAAGTTGCTGGGGTTCTCCTCCTGACCAACCTGCTGACTTACGCGGGCAGCCATAGGAACGGCCGATACACCGGCGGAACCGATAAGCGGGTTGATCTTCTCCTTGGAGAATACGTTCATCAGCTTGGCAAGCAGGATACCGCCTGCGGTACCGCAACCGAATGCTACAACACCCATAACCATGATCTTGATTGTGCTCCAGTCAAGGAATGAGCTTGCAGTGGCGGTGGCACCAACGGTAAGACCCAGGAATATAACCACGATGTTCATCAGCTCGTTCTGCATTGTCTTGCTCAGACGGTCCACAACACCGCACTCCTTGGCAAGGTTACCCAGCATGAGGCAGCCTATCAGCGGAGCGGCATCGGGCAGAATGAGAGCCACGATGGTAGTGATGGCAATCGGGAATATTATCTTCTCAGTCTTGCTTACGGGACGCAGCTGGCTCATCTTGATGGCACGCTCCTTCTTGGTTGTCAGGGCACGCATGATAGGCGGCTGGATAACCGGAACGAGAGCCATGTAAGAGTAGGCTGCAATGGCAATAGGACCAAGCAGTTCGGGGGCCAGTTTTGATGTCAGGAAGATTGATGTAGGACCATCGGCGCCACCTATTATACCTATTGAGCCGGCCTGAGCCTCGGTAAAGCCCATAGAGTTGGCTGCAAGGAATGTAAGGAAGATGCCCAACTGAGCGGCAGCACCCAGGAGCAGGCTCTTGGGGTTGGCAATCAGAGGTCCGAAATCAGTCATGGCACCTACGCCCATAAA
>JAFXMB010000021.1 GCA_017530735.1 Bacteroidaceae bacterium
AATAAGGTTTTCTCATATTCATATTGTGCAAACATTTATTCTTATGATAGCAAAACCGGTAATAGGTTAAATCGCTGTTTCGCCAAAGTGTCCCACGCTCATCGGCCCAAGAGAGTATTCTGAGGCGGATGAGTGTGGGACACAGGCTCTACATGAGGGTATGTAACACAACGAACCCCGCTGCAAGCGTTGTGAGCGGGGTTGTTGTGGGACACTTTGGCGGGGAGGGGCCGATTCGCGGTTATTTGTACATGAAGCGGCGGATGCTGCCCTTAGGCGTTTTGGCGAAGGGCTCAAAGCGGATTTCGAATCCGTTTACGGTTGAGTAGGCGGGAAGCTTGGAGTTGAGCAGAGATATGTTCTGCTTCATGATGGCGTCCAGTGCATCGGCATTGAGTCCGGCCTTGTCCAGGGCATCCATGTTGGGAACTATCAGAGCTATGATCTTGGTGTCGCGCTGCAGAACGATTGACTCGGCCACGTAGGGGAGTTCGTTCAGGATCACCTCAATCTCCTCGGGGTATACGTTCTGTCCGTTGCCGGCCAGGATCATGTTCTTGGAGCGGCCCAGCAGGAATACGTTGCGGTCCTTGTCGATGGTACCCATATCGCCGGTGCGGAACCAGCCGTCCTTGAGCACCTGGTCGGTTGCCTCCTGGTTCTTGTAGTAGCCCTTGAACACCTGGTCGCCCTTGACTGAGAGCTCGCCAGCAATGTGCTCGGGATCAGGAGAGTCAATCTTGACCTCCATGATTTCGGGCAGATACTCACCGCATGACTTGGGAATGTACTTACCCAGTTTTCCGTATGATACGATAGGTGCCAACTCGGTCAGACCGTAACCGGTAATGAACGGGAGCTGCAGCTTGTAAACCAGCAGTGACTCAACCTCGGACGGGATTGCGGCACCGCCTGTGGCGAATACCTCGATATTGCCGCCCATGGCAGCCAGAAGCTTGTCATGCAGCATCTTGCAGAAATCAGGGTTGTGCTTGTAGTCTGAGAGTTTGGCCTTGCCTTCGGGGCTCTTGATGTCGTCGCCCAGTACATACTCGGCAAACTTTACAAAGATCAAAGGTACACCGTAGAAAATACGCGGCTTAACCTCCTGCATTGCAGCCTGTACGTTTGACGGAATGGGCGGGATACCCAGTACGGTTACGTGCATACCCATGGTCATAGGTATAACGACGTCGCAGGTGAGACCGAAACTGTGTGCATGAGGCAGCAGGCTCAGGTAGTTCTCACGTGGATGGAAGGGGAATCCCGGACGGATAACCTGTACGTTGGCTGTATAGTTGCGGTAGGTGAGCATTACACCCTTGGGGTTGCCTGTCGAGCCTGATGTGTAAAGGATGGCGCAGACATCATCGATGTCAGGATCGCAAACCTTGAAGTCGGCGGGCTTCATTCCGGCGGGGAAATCGGCGGCGAGCAGTGCATCGGCCTGGGCATAAAGCTGGTCAACGCCGTTGCGGCTTGCCAGAACCTTGCCAGTTGCGGAATCGATGGCGCAGAGTACCTGCGGCATCTCGTCAAAGTTCATCTCATCGAAAGTACGCTTCTCGGTATAGAGAATCTTGCTGTCCGAGTGGTTTACCAGGCGCTGTGTATCGGCCGGGGTGAATGCATTATAAAGATGTACGGCTACGTAACCCTTGCTGACGGCTGCCATGAAGACCGATGCGCCCAGTGCGCAGCTCTTGGTGTTGATGGCAATCTTGTCACCGGGTTTCAGGCCGGCTTTTTTCCAAATAAGGTCTAAAGTATATACGCGCTCTGCGAGTTCGCGGTAGGTGATGGTCGATTTGCGGAAATCACTGAGGGCGGGACGGTCCCAGCACTCTCTTGTTGCGTTCTCAAAGAGTTTGATGAAATTGTCTATTGTCAACATTGAAAATAAGGATTTGGTTTGATGCCGCTAAGGTAAAACAATCATGCAACCTTGGGGGTGATATTTATCAATTTGTGGCCAATTTCGCCCCATTGTTGGCGAAATGACATGAAAGAGTTCCGTCCGGAGCCTCGTAAATGAAGTAAGCCTCGATCTCCGGATGGCGTTCGCAGAGTGCCTGGGCGCTGTCAAGTCCCATCACCATCATGGATGTGGCCAGTGCATCGGCGGTTGCGCAGTCATCGGCCAGTACCGTTACGGAGAGCAGGCTGTGACTTACGGGCATGCAGGTGTGCGGGTCGATGGTGTGGGCGTATTTGCGTCCGTCCCTGACGTAGAAGTTGCGGTAGTTGCCCGATGTCGCCATCGCCATGTCGGATACCGCAATGACGGTCTGCAGTTCGTTGTTTACAGACAGAGAGTCGTCAACAGGCTTGCTTATGCCTATGTTCCATTTGTTGCCTTTGGGATTATGACCGCTCACCACAATCTCGCCGCCAATCTCGACCATAAAGTCGCTGATACCCTTGGAGCGGAGCGTCTGGGCCACCATGTCGCTGCCGAATCCCTTGGCGATGGCGCTGCAGTCAAGCATGATTCGCGGATCATCCTTGGTAATCAGGCCGTCCTGCTCATGTATTTTTGTGTATCCTGTAATCTGGAGCAGGCTGTCAATCGTTGCCTGACGTATGTTCTCGGCATGCTTGAATCCGAATCCCCATGCATTCACGGCCGGAGCCACCGTAATATCGAACGCCCCATGGGTCAGGTCCGATATCTCCATGGCGCGGCGGTATACCTTGAGGAACATGGTATCGGCCACCTGAATACTCTCGCTGCGGTTTACGGCCGATATGGTTGACTGCCCGTTGAACATGGACAGTGCGCTGTCCACAAGCGCCATGGTGTGTTCAATCTCGGGTTTGAGATCAGCATTATAAAGATAGGTGATGTTATAGCGTGTGCCGAACACCAGGCCCTGGGCGGTGCGGTACTCGGGTTTGGCGGGCTTGCTCTGAGACAGGATTATTATGGTGCCTATTATCAGAAACGCCAGGAAAGGGTAGTGCCACTTTTTCATATCACGCTGTAAGATGTTCAATCAGTATTTTTACTCCAATGCCGATGAGTATGACGCCGGCCACAATCTCAACGGGGAACTTGATCCTGTGTCCCACAAATGCGCCAATCATGAATCCTGCAACGGAGAATAGGAATGACCCTATGCCGATGATGGCCACCGGAAGCAGGATACTTGCAAATGTAAGGTAACCCGAGCATCCGAACGACAGACCCACTGCCAGGGCGTCGATACTGGTGGCAACGGCCATTGTCAGGGTGGTGGAGAATTTGGTGGGGTCAAATGACTTCTCATCGTCATCGGACTTGAGTCCTCCCAGAATCATACGTCCTCCCAGGAATGCCAGAAGGCCGAATGCAATCCAGTGGTCCCAACGCTCCAGGGCACTGCTGAACGAACTTATTCCCAGCCAGCCTATCATGGGCATCAGACCCTGAAACAGACCGAACATGAATGCCGTAACGAGCATGGTGCGAACCACCAGACGGCGCTGAATGAGCCCGCTGGTTATGGAAACTGTAAAGCAGTCCATTGCAAGCGCCATGGACAGAAGTATGAGATCAAGTATTGACATGGATTATTTTATCTCCTTTTCAATCTTGTAGTCGTTGCGGTTCTGCGAACTGCGGCTTACCAATTCTGCCAGGAATCCCACCAGGAACATCAGAGTACCCATAATCATGCCGGTCAGGGCAATGTAGAAGTAGGGGCTGTCTGTGATAAGACGTGCGGGAACGCCGTGTGAGAGGCATATCAGCTTGTTCACACCTATTACGATTATCGCGATGAAGCAGAGCACGAACATAACTGATCCCCAAAGGCCGAAGAAATGCATGGGCTGCTTACCGAACCTGTTCAGGAACCAGAGTGTCATAAGGTCCAGATATCCGTTCACAAAGCGGTCCAGACCGAATTTGGTCTTGCCGTACTTGCGTGCCTGGTGGTGAACCACCTTCTCGCCGATCTTGCCGAATCCGGCGTTCTTGGCCAGGAACGGGATGTAGCGGTGCATCTCGCCGTAAACCTCTATGTTCTTGACAACCTCGCGGCGGTATGCCTTAAGGCCGCAGTTCATGTCGTGCAGATGGATACCGGTAACCTTGCGTGCGGTCCAGTTGTATATCTTGGAGGGTATGTTCTTGCTGAACTTTCCGTCATAGCGTTTTTTCTTCCAGCCCGATACCAGGTCAAAGCCGTCCTCGCGTATCATGCGCACCATCTCGGGAACCTCCTCGGGGCTGTCCTGAAGGTCAGCGTCCATGGTAACCACGATATCGCCCTGAGCCATGTCGAATCCGCAGAAAAGGGCGGGGGATTTGCCGTAGTTGCGGCGGAACTTTATACCCTTTACTATTTCGGGGTTATCGGCCTTGAGTCCTTCAATTATCTTCCAGGAGTCATCGGTGCTGCCGTCATCCACAAAAATCACCTCATAACTGAAGTTGTTCTGTTTCATTACGCGGCCAATCCATGCAAAGAGTTCCGGAATTGACTCGGCTTCATTCAGAAGCGGTACTATGATTGAAAGGTCCATATTATTGCTGAATTTTAATCCTTTTTGCGGTTAAGAGTCCTATTATCAGTGAGATGATATTACCCCACATAAGTGACGACTGGATAAGTTGCTTGGTCATGGCCGATGCGGGGAGCGAGCAGAACCACGCTATTGTCTGCTGCATGAGCTCCATTGTCTTGTTATACTGCTCTGCCTGGGCGGGATCGGTCATTGCGGCGGTCACCTGCTGCGATGACTGCATCATAAGGTCCATGCGTGCCGTCAGACCGGCAGCCAGTGCGCCGTGGTCAATGAAACGCAGATAAAGGTATGCAGCCATGCACGAAAGCACTGTTGCGAACAGGAATGTCAGGATGGAGAGCATCCACGATACGGGGAACGGGAAGAACGGAACCTGGGTTGAGTCGCGGAAACGGCGTATCAGGAAGAACGCCACCACCGGAATACCTATGAACAGGGGAACTGCAAGCAGTGACAATGCGGGATACTTGACAGTTAGCAGTGTTACAAGGTATGCCAGAATAATATAAGCACCCAGATAGGTTCCGAGTGTCATTGATGTCTGCAGGATATTTATCCTTATTATTTTGGGTTCGTTCTGTTGGTCCATACTGAAATGCAAATTTAGCGAATTCTTTTGAATGTGGCTTGCAGAGTAAAAGAAAACCCGTATCTTTGTGCCGGGTAAGTCCTACACGGCCAGCTCCCTTCCAACCCTCCAGGGCTTGACGGCAGCAAAGGTACCTAGGTTGTAGCGGCGCGATGCAGATCGCTTACCCATCTCATACGAAAAATGGTCGCCTTGTGGCGGCCATTTTTTGTTTTTGTCAGATCTTGCGGCGCAGCAGGAAACGCAGGCGGGCCAGAGGACCGGGCTTGACGGTATCAATGTGTCGGCGTATCTTGTCCTCGGCAATATATTTGAAAGGTATCATGATGCCCGAATCCAGCACGTCGCCGAATTCGTCGTTCAGGCCGGTGCCAAAGTACTGCATCTTGGGTGACAGGTTCATGTATGAGTTAACCAGCGGCGGAATGCTCACACCGAAACTTGACACGTATGCCTTGAGGTTGCGGTAATCATCCTTGTAAGTCTTGCCGGTGAGTTTCTTTATGTACTTTCCGGGTCTCTTTACGCGTACCGGTTTGCGCAGTCTGACACGACGCAGGTTTGCTGCTCCGAACCACTTGCTCAGGAACACCTGGATCATTTCACGGGCCTGGGTGGGATACTGGCTGTATATGGTCATCTTGCCAAAGAAATACTTCATGCTGCTCTTGTACATGACCATGAGGGCACCCAGTCCGTCAAACAGGTTGTCAAGCGCAAAGATGCTCTTGGCGCCGCCCTTGGAACTCTGATAATCCAGTGTCACGAACGAACGGCCCAACTCAATGGTATGCTGCAACTCCCTGTCTATGAATTTTCTGGAGAACTGGAACATGTGTGATGACGTGAGCAGCGGCTGACCGAACCTGTCATAGACTATGTTGTTGCAAAGGGCGTATCGGTAACCGCCTATAATGCGCTCGGCCTCCGGGTCCCAAAGCACCAGTTGCTTGTATCCGTATGCGGGATCCAGGTCAAAACGGTCCAGGTCAAGTTCCTGACCGGTGCCGCCGCCACCCGCGCGGAACGCCTCCTCACGCAGACGGCCTATTTCACGCAGCACATCGGGCGCATTGGTGTTGTCAACTACGTAAATCTGATTGTTTCCGTGGTTTGTGGTACGCAGGAAATACTCCTGTTTAAGCTGTGACTTGAGAATCTCAACGTCAACCGGGGGAATGATCTTTTTCATAATTCGTAAACGGTTTTGCGGATATCCTGTGCCCAGTCATTAAGTGACTTGGATGAATCAAAAGTCTGGTATGGAATAGGGCGGCCTATCACCACGCGGTACGTACTGCCCTGGGCGCGGTACATCTCATCGGGCAGAAACAGCATGCCTAAAGGAAAGCGCAGGTGAAAGAACTTCTCCATACGGCCGATGCGGTAGAACCTGCGTGAATTCTCACCGATAAAGTGCATTGGAACTATGTCACGCCGGGTTTCTATACTTTTCTGAAGGAATGTCTTGGCCCATTTCTGATCCTGGATGACTCCGCCTGTCTTTCTGGAAACCTTACCGGCGGGACAAACCAGCATATTCACATTGCTGCCGAACGCCTGGTCTATGTTGGACTTGAGAGAGCGGCTCTGCATGCCCACCTTGCTGATGGGGACTATCATAGGTGCAAGGCCCTTGATGGCGGCCAGGAAATCATTGCCCAGAAGTTTTACGTCCCTGCCGTCGGAGCCTATCAGGTCAAGCAGCGCCAGACCGTCAATGCCTCCCAGCGGATGGTTGGACACGAACGTGTAGGGGCCGCCCTGCGGTATTGTGCCCTCAACCTGAATCCTGATATTGAGGTACTTGAGCGCCTCATGGCAGAACTCTATGCCGGTAAATCCCTGACGGAAGAATCCGTTCAGGAAATCCTGATGGATAAGCCTGCGGATGAACCTTGTGAGCAGTCCTGGCGCCTTGGGGAACCGGCTCCTGATGACCTGTTCTATGTCTATTTCGTACGGGTTGGGCATGAGACAACAGTTTTATTCCGATTGCGAATTTATAGCCTATATAATAATATACCTAATAGATTTATAAATGTAGAAAAAGCATCTGCAGTATGCCGTGTCAATAGAATTTGATTCTATTATCGGCCGTTATCCGATGCTTTTTCTTAGTCTTTATTCTGCTGTGCAAATGATGCTGTTGTCTTTTCTTCCGCTTTTTGAATGGTGCTTGGAATGTGGTGCTATTGTGGCGACCTTTGCGGCGAAAAACAAATACAGTCCTATGAATAAACAGACAATTGCCATTGACACCCCGTTTGTACGCCCCGATGTGTACGGCTCATTATCAGTACCGTTGTATACCAATGTATCGTTTGAGTTTGCCGATGCCGCTCAGATGGCCGACGTATTTACCGGCCGCAAAAAAGGTCCTGATTATGCCCGCGTGGAAAATCCTACCGTGAATAACCT
The DNA here is from genome assembly GCA_017530735.1 of Bacteroidaceae bacterium. Classification (GTDB taxonomy): domain Bacteria; phylum Bacteroidota; class Bacteroidia; order Bacteroidales; family Bacteroidaceae; genus Colenecus. Next base: position 7,523 of record JAFXMB010000021.1, read on the forward strand.
GGAGCACAGGGTACAGCGCCTGAGCGGTGCTGCCCATGTAAGTGCTTTCAACTCGGGTATGGCCGCTATCAGCAACACCCTGCTGGCGGTATCGGCCCAGGGAAAGAACATTGTGACGTCACGTCATCTGTTCGGCAACACCCTGTCACTCATTACAACCACGCTCCGGAACTTCGGGGTAGGGGCAAAACTCTGTGACCTTACCGATCTTGATGAGGTGGAGAGTGCCGTTGACGATGACTCCTGTTGTATATACCTGGAGATTGTAACAAACCCGCAGCTGGAGGTGGCCGATCTGCAGGCCCTGTCAGCGATAGCACGTAAAAGGAACATCCCACTGATTGCAGACTCGACGGTGATACCGTTCACGGAAACATCACTCCACGAGTTGGGGGTTGACATAGAGGTCTTTTCAAGCACCAAATACCTCTCAGGAGGTGGAACATCGCTCGGCGGCCTGGTTTTGGACTACGGAACATTTCCGGATTTCAACCAGCGCATCAAGGGCGATCTTCTGTTTAATATAGGAGCCTATATGAATCCGTATTCGGCATATCAGCAGACCCTTGGTCTGGAGACTCTGAACGTGAGATATCAGCGTCAGGCATCAAACGCCCTGCATATAGCACGCGGACTCCGTGGCATTAAGGGAATTGAGAGGGTCACGTATATCGGCCTTGAAGACAATCCGTTCTATGAGTTGGCACGCAGGCAGTTCGGACCCACATCGGGTGCTATGGTAACCATTGACCTGGCATCAAAGGAGGCCTGTTTCAAGTTCATAAACAGCCTGAATCTGGTACACAGGGCAACCAACCTGTTTGATAACAGGACGCTTGCCATACATCCCGCTTCAACAATTTTCGGTAACTTTACGGAGCAGCAACTGGCCGATATGGATGTGCACGACACCACGATACGTCTGTCGGTAGGTCTGGAGGACCCCGAGGACATTCTGGCCGATATCCGTCAGGCTCTTGGACAATAAAATTGAGACAGATATGAAATACGATTTTGACAAGATAATAGACCGTTCGGGTACCAACGCACTCAAGTACAGCGTGCTCAAGGAGCGTTACGGCCGTGATGACCTGATACCCCTCTGGGTGGCCGACCTGGATTTTGAGACCCCTGATTTCATAACCGATGCCCTGCGCAAGCGTCTGGAGCATTCGCTGTTCGGCTATACCGCCACACCCGATGAACTCTGGAACACTATTGCCAGGTGGATTGAGGACCATCACGGCTGGAAGGTAAACAAGGAGTGGATTACATTCATTCCCGGCGTAATGAAGGGAGTAGGGTCAGTTGTGAATGTATTTGTTAAGCCTGATGAGAAGGTTATAATCCAGCCGCCAGTATATTTTCCGTTCCGCCTAACCCCGCAGGGCAATGAGCGTGAGGTGGTTTTCAATCCCCTGAAGAGGGTAGAGGGCGGCAGTTATGAGATTGACTTTGAGAATCTGGCCGCTGTGGCCGATGACAAGTGCCGTCTGCTTATACTGAGCAATCCCCACAATCCCGCCGGAATATGCTGGAGCAGGGAGACACTGGCACGTCTGGCCGATTTCTGCTACGAGCGTAACATCATTGTGATCAGTGATGAGATCCATTGTGACCTGACTCTTTTTGGAAACCGTCACATCCCGTTTGCAAGCGTAAGCGACAAGGCTGCTCAGATAAGCATCACCTTTGGCGCCCCCTCCAAGACATTCAATACCGCCGGTATTGTGAACTCATACACAATAGTTCCAAATGACACCCTGCGCCGCCGTTTCTTCAAGTGGCTTGAGGCAAACGAGTTCAATGAGCCGCCCATATTCTCAACCATTGCCATCATAGCCGCATTCCAGAAGGGTGAGGAGTGGCGCCGCCAGCTTATCAGTTATATAGAGGACAACGTGCGTTTTGTCCAGGATTACTTCAAGGAGCATATCCCGTCCATAAAACCGCTGCGTCCGCAGGCCACATTCCTGGTATGGCTTGACTGCCGCGAACTGGGCCTGGACCATAATGGACTGATAGACTTGTTCGTGAACAAGGCACGCCTGGCGCTTAATGACGGCGAGACTTTCGGCCCCGGCGGAGAGGGATTCATGCGCCTTAACGTGGGTGCTCCCAGGGCCATTCTGGAGGCTGCTTTGGAGAGGCTTGCCGTCGCAGTAGAAGATTATTCTACCAAATAGGCAAATTGGGGGCATTCCGGCTATTTCTATTCTACTTGATCCCTGGTAAACATATATCCTTTTCCAATCATTTGAGTTTTGTTGGAATGAGATACTATTTGACCGAACTTTGCATCGTCAAAAACAAACAACAAGACTAAATAGCCCGTACAATATGAAAAAGATCGTTTACACTATTGCCGTTTTATTAGGTCTTAATGCCAACGCCCAGGAGATTAATACCATCTCACTGAGAGTACCTGAATTTGCACGTCCCCTGGTAGAGGATCTTGCCAGAGAGTATCATGAAAGCCACTCACAGGTAGAATTCCAATTCATATCAGCAAAGACACAGGATGCCCAGAACATCCTTACCCTTACAACCGATGAGCAGGCCGTGAATTTTGCACGCTACGCAGTCCTGCCTGTAGCGGTTCAGGGATCAGAGGCCGCAAAACTGACATCATCACGCCGCCTCAACGCACGCAAACTCCGTTCACTCTTCTTTGTAAACGATAACGAAGAGGAGCAGACCAAGGCTGAGCAGAAGGTGCACATCTACACCGGTAACAGCCAGTTGTCAGCCTCACGCGTATATGCATCGTACCTTAATGAAGAGGTGACCGATTACAAAGGCAAGAAGATTTCGGGCGATGACACATACCTTACCGCCGCAATCAGCCGTGATCCGCTGGGAGTAACAGTAAACTACCTGTCAAACATCTTTGACCTTGAAAGCCGCACTCCTGCCTCATCCCTGACCGTGCTTCCGCTTGATCTTGACAAGCAGGGCCGTCAGGTGCTTGACGCTGCCAATCTGGATGCTATCATCAGTCTCCTTGAGGAGCAGACCTACGATGAGATTCCCGTAGGAACCGTTGGATTCAGCTATGACCAGACCAACCGCCTTATCAACGACTTTGTATGTTGGGTACTGACAGCCGGTGCTGACCAGATGCACCGTTACGGACTGCTTGCATTGAAATAACACTTTCCCACTTATTTAAAAACACAAAACTAAGGAGCGGGATCCTTGAAAATCCCGTCCCTAAGAGATTACTGTACTTATGAAAAAGATAATTCTTACTTCTGTACTTATTCTGACTGCTGTGCTTGCAGCCCAGTCACAGGTGGTACTGACAGGCCGCATTACCGATGCAGCCACCGATGAGCCCCTGATAGGAGCGCAGGTGGTGGTGACATCGGCCAAAGGTAACGGTACCGCTACTGACCTGGACGGCAACTTCCGCCTGGAGACAAAGGTGAGCCTGCCGCTGACACTCAGCGTAGAGTACATAGGCTACCGTACCGAGGAGATTGATGTCTATGATGACTCAGAGCCTATTGACATTCAGCTGACAGAAGAGGTGAACACCCTGTCGGAGGTTGTGATCATAGGCTACGGCACACAGAAACGCACACAGCTTACCGGAAGCGTGACCACCGTCAGTGCCGATATCCTGGAAAACAGCCGTCAGGCAACCATTGACGCAGCACTGAGCGGACAGGTATCGGGTCTGAACGTTACAGCCAGCAGCGGTCAGCCGGGTGCAGAGAGCCATATACGCATACGCGGCGGCAACTCCGTGAACGCATCGAACGAACCCCTTTATGTTGTGGACGGGTTCATCTATTTCAAGGATGCGGCAACGGGCAGCACGGGTCTTGGAGCCATTGAAGGTTCACTCAACCCGCTTGCCACCATCAACCCCAATGATATTGAGAGCATCGAGGTGCTCAAGGATGTATCGGCCACTGCCATCTACGGCTCACGCGGAGCCAACGGTGTGATTCTTATCACCACCAAGAAGGGCAGTCTGGGCCAGGAGAAAAGTGAGATCAATTACGGTTACAGCATAGGCGTGAGCCGCATTGCAAAGAAACTGGAACTGTTTGACGCCAGCCAGTGGGCCAAAATACAGAAAGATTATTTTGGCAACAAGGGCGGTTATACCGATGAACAGATCGCTGCGCTGGGGCAGGGTACTGACTGGCAGGATGCAGTGCTGCGTGATGCCGTACAGCAGACTCACGAGTTGAGTATAACCGGAGGTACACAGAAGAACCGCTATGCCTTCTCATTCAACTACACAGATCAGGACGGCATTATCCTGAACTCGGGCTTTGAGCGTTACAACTTTCATACGAATACCGAGTGGGAGCTCAAGAAGGGTCTCAACTTCGGCCTCAACGTGACATTCGGCCGTTCCAAGCAGAGCGGACTGACCACCACAGAGAGTCAGATATTCAACTCTTCACCATACTCGGCCGGTATAACAAACAGTTTTGTGTATGCTCTGCTCATGCCGCCTGTGGTCCCGGTATATAATGCTGATGGTTCCTACAACTTCAACAACCCGTATGAGTATGCCTATTTTGCTATCGGCAGTCACTCGGCCAATCCGGTCTATGACCTTGAGGAGAGTGTTGCTGACAACATAAACAACTATCTTTTGAGTAATGTATGGGCAAGCTACCGCCTGGGTGGCCTTACGCTTAAGGCCTCGGTCGGACTGAACAGTGAGAAACTGACTCAGGAGTATTTCTCAGGTGCATATACCTCACTCGGTCTGGCTACCCAGGGTATCGGTGGTGTGGGTAACCGTCAGACTGATGTCTGGCAGCAGGAGTACACCGCCTCTTATGCCATCGACATTAACGACAGTAACAGCTTGGACGCTCTTGTGGGCTACACACGACAGACTCAGACTTCGACCTATTCGTCCATACGCACCAACCACTATACCAATGAGGCGCTCAAGCAGTACAACCTTGGTGACGGTTCCAACATCTATACTCCCAACACGGGTATAAGCGAGTCTTCACTCAACTCATTCCTGGCACGTGTGAACTACTCTTATCTGGACCGATACAATGCTACGGCTACCTTCAGGGCCGATAACAGCAGCCGTTTTGCCAAGAGTCACCGTTGGGGTTATTTCCCTTCACTTGGTCTCTCATGGAATGCAGAGAAGGAGCATTTCCTGAGCAGCGCCTATGACCTGGATTACCTCAAGGTGCGTGCATCGGCCGGTCTGGTGGGTAATCAGGAGATCAGCGACTACGCATTTACAACATCATACGCCACCGGTTCATATGCCGGCAGCAGCAGTTACGCCAAGAAAAACACCGCCAACGACAACCTCAGGTGGGAGACCACTGCAAGTTACAATGTAGGCGTTGACTTGGGCCTGTGGCATAACAAGGTCAGTATTGTGACCGATGTCTACTTCAAGAAGACCAGTGATCTTCTGCTTGTGGTTCCGTTGGGGTTCTCGGCAGGGGTATCCACTCAGCTTCAGAATGTGGGTAACGTAGTCAACAAGGGTGCCGAGTTGTCAGTTAACTGGAACCTGATAAGCCGTAAACGCAAGAGTTGGAGCATATCGGCCAACATTGCATATAATGACAATGAGATAACCGATATGGGTGTTACCGATAATGTCATTCAGGGTAGTGACAACCAGCAGATTCTGCGTCGCGGCGAGCCTCTGGGCTCATTCTACGGACTGGTGTTCAAGGGAATTGTGCAGAAGGATGAGGATGTCAGCCAGCTGCCTACCGTGAACGGACTTACACCTAAAGCCGGTGACCTTAAGTTTGAAGATTATGATGGAAACGGCCGTATTGACGGCAATGACCGCCAGATACTGGGTAGTGTCCAGCCAAAGTTCATATACGGTTTCTCGACAAAGTATTCATGGCGTAATCTTGACCTGTCCGCTTCATTCTCAGGCAGTTACGGAAACAAGGTGTACAACGCCCTGGGACGCCGTCTGGAACTTACGGGTGATTCATATAACGTGCTCACAACCGTGCATGACTCATGGACTCCTGAGAACGGCGGTAACACTCTGCCGTTGGCATCAAACCCGCGTCCGTTCTCATATATTGATGACCGATACGTACAGGATGCGTCATATCTGAAACTGCGTAACGTGACCGTGAGTTACAGGCTGCCGCTGGACAAGGATTTCCCCACCGTACACATCTACGTTACAGGTCTGAACCTGCTTACGCTGACCCGCTACAAGGGCTATGATCCCGAGGTCAGCAGCGGTACAGATTCCGGTGCGTACCCATCGGCCAGAACCATATTATTCGGAACTAACATTTCATTTTAACATACTAAAAATTAATGAGCTATGAAAAAGAACAATGCTAATCATTCCAATCATGGAAGAGTGAGATTTTTACTTAGTGCAGCTCTGTCTGCAATACTCTCAGTCGCTCTGGTATCATGCACAAACGACGATGAAGGTATAGACAATCAGGTAACAAACGAGAATGTCGTTGAGGACGACGCAAGCGCACTTTCACTTGTGAACGGTGTTTACAGCCACTGGCAGCCGCTTTCATCATCATTCTCATTCATAATTGAACTTAACTCCAACAAACTCATCTCATTTGAGGGCGAGGAGAGTGAGGCAGGTCCTGTGAACAGCCGTTTTGAGCAGGTTGCCAATACCTGGTATCAGGTTAAGATATTCAACCACCTGTTCCTGGGTATAGTACAGGCCAATGAAGCCATTACCACCATCAATAACTCACTTGCTGCCGGCAAGGTATCACAGGCCGGTTACAACGCAGCTGTCGGTAAGGCCAAGTTCCTGCGTGCCCTGGCTTACCTCAAGCTTACACAGCTGTGGGGTGAGGTACCTGTATTCACCGAGGAGGGCGGCAGTACCACCGAGCGTCAGGATTTTGACGTGGTATTCGGCCAGATCATCAAAGACCTTACCGATGCAGAGTCTCTGCTCCTTGACTACAGCGGTGATCCCCGTGTTCCTTCAAAACAGGCCGCTCAGGCACTTCTGGCACGTACCTATCTGGTATGGGGTGACAATCCTCTGACATCGGCCCAGGTTGCAGCTATTGCAAATACCCAGACTGATCCTGAATTCAGCAAGACCGACAGCCGTCTTGAGAAGGCCATCGAGTATGCAGACCGTGTAATCAACAGCGGCAAGCTGGCTCTTGCAAGTGATTTCAGCAAGCTGTACGGACGTGACTATGAGAGCAACAAGCTGGGTCAGAACGAGCATCTGTTCACCATCGCTCATGACGGAGACAAGAAGGATGCACAGGGCAACCACCAGACACACTGCTCATGGACATTCCCGTTCCAGAACGGTGAGCATGGCGAGGGTTATACCCAGAACCATACTGAGGCTGCCGATGACGATGTTTATGACTCATGGCTGGCTGAGTATCCCAATGACAAGCGTCTTGCCAAGACCTATTTTGTTGAACTCACCAATCCAGAGACCGGTAATAAGCACGTATATTACTCACCTGTATATACTCCTATCAACGGTAAGGGCGTAGATCAGAGCTATGAGGATGCCGAGAACCTGGAGATTACACAGAACTCCGTTGACCGCATAGAGATCCGTTATGCTGAGGTTTTGCTTATCAAGGCCGAGGCTCTGGTTCAGCTGGGCCGCAACCAGGAGGCTGCCGAGCCTTTCAACCAGCTGCGCCGTCGTGCAGGTATTGAGACTGTTGCCGCTCCTACATTTGATCAGATAAAGCGTGAGTGGGACTATGAGTTCACATACGAGCAGTTCTCGGTACTTAACAGCTACCGTTGGAAGGATCTTGTTTCATCAGTAAAGAAGGTTTCAACCTACAAGCACTTTGCTGATGACTGGGAATCAAAGCAGACATTCACTGCCGATCAGAAGGCTTACTTTGAGAAGGTTCACAACCACCTTAAGGCCAAGTACAACAACGTTCGCGGCAAGCACTACCGTCAGCCCATTCCCACCGGTCTCCGCGGCGAGGACCTTGGTATTGCCCAGAACCCGGGATATTGATTGACATTAAATGAATGATATCATGAGTATTAGAAAGTTTTTTAAGATTGTAGCAGTTGCCTTGTTTGGAGCCGTTTTGAGCTCTTGCAACTCAAATGATGATTTAGGAAAAGTGGATATTGAGATTCCTGGTGTAACATTTGACGGCGACATTGACTGCTGCTCGGCCGAAGAGGCTCTTCAGGTCTATAAGTTCATTCAGACTGTTAAGATAATACCAGATCTGTCAACAGAGATTGACGGCAAGTATAATGTGTATGCCTATTCAAAGACCGGTTCTTTCCACGTAGGATACAACGACATCTATTTTGTGGTAACCAAAAAGAAGAACGGAAACTATGTCAAGAACTTTGAATTCTCAGGTATTACACCGCACATGCTGATGGTTAAGATGAACATGAAACACAGCACTCCAGTAAGTGCCGGTGTGGAGAGTTTCAACGACAACTATCTTGCTGTCAAGCATGGTTGGATATCATTCGTAATGGCCACAAGCGATGCCGGTTCATGGACGCTCAAGTATGATTACTCAATACTTGGCTCCACAGGAACTACCTCTGAGGCAGCTATAACAGTCGATGCTCTGCCTGCAGGTCAGCAGTGGGTCAAGTCATTCAAAGCTGGTGAAAATACTTACTACATATCACTGGTCAACCCTACAGACTGGAAGACCGGCAAGAATGCCATTACCGCGTACGTATCAAAGAAGAATACCCCTGCAACAACACCTTACGGTCTTGCCCAGGAGCAGTTCTCTGTGGAGATTGATCCGCGTATGCCCGACATGGGTAACCATACATCGCCCGATAACGTGGCTCTCAGCCTGCAGGGTGACGGAAGTTATCAGGGTACCGTCAATCTGACCATGACCGGAAGATGGCGCATACACCTTACAGTGAAAGATAATCAGGGCAATGTTGTTGCCGGTGGTGACGACCTTGACGAAGGATATAGCTCACTCTATTTTGACGTGACTATTTAATCAAGTTTTGTGTTTTTCAAGATGCTGGAAACTGTCCTTTTGACATCAGTTCTGTTGGCCGATTCAGTGGCGCCCGACAAGGTTCAAAATCTTGACGAAGTGCTGATAGTGTCCTATGACGGAAGAGCCCCACAGCGCTCTGTCAAGGGACAGGCTGCCAGCATTGATGAACATCTGAGCGGGTTGCGTAACGTAAATCTGGTCCGTCGCGGATCATACGCATGGGAACCCGTAGTGAACAACATGCAGACAGAGAGGCTGTCAACTACCATTGACGGCATGAAGATATTTTATGCCTGCACGGACAAGATGGATCCTGTCACTTCTTATGTGGAGAGCGGCAACCTGCAGAGTATCAGCCTAAACTCCGGGCTGGACGGCAATCCGCAGGCTACCGGAAACATAGGCGGCAGTCTGGACCTGAAACTGCGTAAGATAGGCTTTGGGGCCGATCCCCGACATGTCAACATCCTGGCGGGTCACGAGTGGAACGGACACCTGCAGGTGTACGGGGCCGACGCCGCATTCAGCGGTGACCGTACCTATTTGAACACAGGATTGTTCTACCGTTCTGCTGACTGCTACAGGGTAGGCGGAGGTGAACTGCTCAACTACTCACAGTTCGGCAAGGTGAACTTCTTTGCCAACGCTGGACTGCGTCTTACCGATACAGACGTGCTTGAGACCACGTTCATATTTGACCGTGCCACCGATGTGGGCTATCCTGCGCTCAATATGGATGTATCAAAGGCTCAGGGTCTGATTACATCACTCTCATACAAACATCAGTTCAGTAATGTGGGTTGGGAGACAAAGGCCTATTACAATCACATAATCCATATCATGGATGATACCACGCGTCCGGATGTTGAGATTCATATGGATATGCCGGGTGACAGTTGGACCGCAGGTCTCTACAGCCTGGCTACCACCTCACTGGACCTGGCAGAGATGCAGCATGACGTAGCCGTCAACTATGACCTCTACTACAACCGTCTGTTTGCCGACATGACCATGTATCCCGGCGGTGCCGCACCCATGTATATGGTTACCTGGCCCGATGTGGGCACATTCAACACGGGTCTGGCACTGACTGATAACGTGAGCATTACAGCCAATCAGTCGCTGCGCCTGTCGGCCAAGATAGCATGGCAGAATCAGCGCCTTAACAACGAGGAGGGCTATCATGGCCAGAAGGTGTTCTTTCCGCGCATGACAGACTCTTACTATCAGACCACAGGACGTGTGGCAGCAGCATATCAGGTCACGCTGGGACATTCGGAGATCTCTTTGGGAACGGGATGGGGCAGCCGTGCACCTACTGTGACCGAGGCTTACGGATACTATCTGAACAACACATTTGATCAGTATGATTATATGGGCAATCCTCACCTTGCTAATGAATCGGCGGTTGAGGTTAACGGTGCCTACAGGTTCTCTGCGCAGGACTTTGGCATCGGTCTGGACGCGAACGCGTTCTTCTTTAAGGACTATATCATCGGCCATCTGGACAGCAGGCTTTCGGCAATGACTGTTGGGGCCGAAGGCGTTAAGGTTTACGGCAATCTGGAGCATGCCGTTATTGCAAATGCTTCAGTCACTGCTGATTGGCAGATCAGCAGGCGTCTGGCGTGGAACGGAAAACTGAGTTACAGTCTGGGCCGTGATGATGTGGCCGATGCACTGCCGCTCATTTCACCGCTGGCCTGGAACACGCAACTCAATTATGATCTGGGCGCTCTGCAGGCTCAGGTTGAACTGCGGGGTAACGGACGTCAGACAAATTATGCAGCCAAATATGGTGAGACTCTTACCGCTGGCTGGAATATTGTAAATTTGTGGGCGTCTTACAGATACAAGGCTGCCACTCTGCGCTGCGGCGTTGAGAACCTTTTGGACAGGAAATACTCGGCCTATTCTGACTGGAACGACATTCCGCAGAAGGGTAGGAATATATATCTGAACTTAACTATTGAACTGTAAATGAAGAAGATAGTCATTTGGATTGGAGCACTCGTGCTGGGTGCCGTCCTTGGAGTTTTGGGTATTCAGGTGCTGGATCAGATAATGAATGTCATTGCGACGGTCTATACCAGGCTGTTCCAGTTGCTTGCCGTACCTACCATAGTGCTAGCGGTCATCACCACATTCGCCACATTCGGCTCCAAGGGGTCGGGCAGGATATTCGGCAAGACCCTGACCTATACACTCCTGACTACCTTTGCGGCGGCTGCCGTGGGGGCTTTGCTCTATGTAATTATCGCTCCGGGCAATCTGCCTCTGGAGTCTGTGGGCCAGGCCTCATCGGTCCTGGAGGATGCATCGCAGGATAGTTATCTGGAGCATATCCTGGGCGTGGTTCCAAACAATATCGTACGTCCATTCCTGGAGGGTAACGTTCTTTCACTCCTGGTATTGGCCTTTGCTGTGGGAATAGGCCTGTCCAAACTGCCGGACTCAGAGAACAAGGCGGTTGTGGTAAAGGGACTGGCAGGTCTGCAGGATCTGCTTTTCCTGCTTATACGTGCTCTCATCTGGACCCTGCCTCTTGGCATTGTGGCTTTCTCGGCTCAACTGTCGGCCCAGATATCGGCCGGCGTGATTGCTGATTCAATAGGCAAGTACGTACTGGTTGTGCTTGGCGGTAATTTCATACAGTTCTTTGTGGTGCTGCCGCTGTTCCTGCTCTCACGCGGACTGAATCCTTTTCATGTGCTGGGACGCATGAGCCCCGCAGTGCTAATGGCGCTCTTTACAAAGAGCAGCGCCGCCACGCTTCCCGTGACGATGGAATCGGCCGAGGACCGTCTGGGCGTACGCAAGGAGGTGGCCCGTTTTGTGCTGCCCATATGCACCACCATCAACATGAACGGTTGCGCTGCGTTCATTCTGGTAACGTCGCTGTTTGTAATGCAGAACGGCGGAACTCCCATCACTCTGGGCACGATACTGCTCTGGATTCTCATCTCTGTGATATCGGCCATAGGTAACGCCGGTGTTCCCATGGGTTGCTTCTTCCTGACTCTGTCACTCATGTCCGGTATAGGTGCTCCCGTGGCTATTCTGGGAATCATACTGCCCATCTACACCATAATTGACATGGTTGAGACAGCCGAGAACGTATGGTCCGATTCGTGCGTATGCGCCATGACCGACAAGTCAATTGAGAAAGGATGACTCAGACTGACAAAAAGTTAGCCTTCTTTTTGCAGTGTGGATGAAAATGAGTTGCTTTGCACAATTAATTAACCGATTAAAATATGGGTAATACAAGAAAAGCTTTGGTTAACGACGAGTGGATAGTTGTCGTTCTGGGATTTATCGTGCTGGCTCTGTCAGTTTTGTTTCCAAATACTATGAACAGTCTTAAGATTCCGGGAATCCTGGCAAGTCAGAGTGCAAGCGCTCTGGGCAGCCTGCAGGGATGGCTGGGTGCTGTCTACATCTTTGTGTTTGTGCTGGCTCTGCTTTATCTGGCACAGGCCCTGACAGGAAAGCCGTTCAAGGGAATATTCCTTTCATTCCTTGTAATATGCCTGCTGACAGTGGTTTCACTGGCGCTGGCCACCATACCGTTCTGCAAGAAATACGGTCTTGAGGCAGTGCTGTTTGCAGTTATCCTGGGTCTGATCATAAGCAATTGCTTTAAGGTCCCCGATTGGCTCAAACCCGCTATTCAGAGTGAGTTCTATATCAAGATAGGTATTGTATGTCTGGGTGCTACCGTGCTTTATCAGGAGGTGCTCAAGTCAGGCGCTTACGGTCTGGCTCAGGCTCTGATCGTGGTATTGTGCGTGTGGTACTTCGGGTTCTGGATTTCACGCAAGGTATTCGGGGTCGATGACGAGATGGCTACCATGCTGGCAAGTTCAGTAAGTATCTGCGGTGTATCGGCCGCCATTGCAACCTGCGGTACCATCAAGGGTGACCAGAAGAAACTCTCTTACGTAATATCCCTGGTAATGGTTGTTGCCATTCCCATGCTTTATATCATGCCGCTGCTCTGCAACTGGCTGCTTCCGCTGTTCTTCCCCGCCAATGAGCTGGCACAGGCTCAGGTGGCAGGCGCATGGATTGGCGGTACTATTGATACCACCGCCGCCGTTGCCGCATCGGGCGGAATCCTGGGCGATGAGGCAGGGCAGACCGCTGTCATCGTAAAGGCTTCACAGAACGTTCTGATTGGCGTTGCCGCATTCTTTATCTCCCTTTACTGGTCAATCCGCGGCACCAAGGGTGTTGAGAAGACCTCAGGCAAGGTTATCTGGGAGCGTTTCCCCAAGTTCGTGGTAGGTATGGTGATTGCATCAATCGTGTTCAGCATCTTCTTTGCAGGCAAGAGTGCCGACGGCATTGCTTACAAGAGCCTGGCCAAGAACTTCCAGAACATATTCTTCTCAATCGCATTCGTGTGCATCGGCCTTGAGACCAACTTCAAGCAGATTTTTGCCAAGGAGAACAACCAGTCTCTCAAGGCGTTCCTGAGTGCTCAGGGATTTAATATCCTCTTTACGCTTCTTGTGGCCGGCGTCCTGTTTGGCGTTATCAAGAACTGATCTGTTCAACCCAGCATAACATCCAGCACCATCATCAGGGCAAACCCAAGGGCAAAGCCGATGGTGCCGATGTTGGAGTGCTCACCCTCGGATGCTTCGGGGATGAGCTCTTCTACTACTACGTAGAGCATTGCGCCGGCTGCGAAAGTGAGCATGAAAGGCATGAGGGGAGTAAAGAACGATGCCAGGAATATGACCAGAATTGCACCTATGGGCTCAACGATACCGCTCAGGGCACCAATCCAGAATGATTTGAGGCGGCTGTTGCCGGCTGCGCGCAGAGGCATGGATATGATTGCGCCCTCGGGAATATTCTGAATTGCAATACCCAGTGCAAGTGCCAGTGCTGCGGAACCTGTCATGTTGACCACGCTGCTCATTGCTCCGGCCAGGCCTACGCCTACTGCCATTCCTTCAGGGAAGTTGTGAATTGTTACGGCCAGTGCCAGCATTGCGGTTCTGGACAGACGGCTCTTGGGACCTTCGGCCTTACCGGTAGCGTGCAGGTGAGGGGTTGCGTAGTCAATCAGCAGCAGGAATGCAAAACCTGCCAGCAGACCTATTGTGGAGGGTTTTATGCCGCCCATCTGCATACCCGGAACAATCAGTGACCAGAACGATGCCGCCACCATTACGCCCGATGCAAAACCAAGCAGAATCTTCTGCAGCAAAGCGGGCATCTCTTTCTTCATAAAGAATACAAAGGCCGATCCCAACGCGGTTCCAAAAAACGGTAACAGCAGTATTATCAGTGTATTTCTCATACCTCCTCTTTATTTTCCTGCGAATTTACTAAAAAAACAGTTGCAACTGAATTGCAAAATGAGTTATATTTGTGGGAAATTTCTAACTATTTCCACAGGTAATATGCAAGAGAAAGACGGAAAATACATCTTCGGAGTAGTGAAGGTGGGTGACAAGGGACAGATTGTGATCCCTAAGGACGTGCGTAACATGTACAATATCAAGCCGGGAGACTCGCTCATGCTCCTGGGTGACGAGAAGGGTATTGCAATGCTCAAGACAGAGATTTTTCAGAAAATAATTGATCAGGCCATGGGAGGGCTTACAAAATGAGGAAACATTGGATTGACAATCTGCGCTGGGCAACAGTGCTGCTGGTTTTATTCTATCACGTAATCTATTTCTACAACAACAAGGGCGTGTTTGGCGGCATAGGCGGCTTTGGCGAATTCCCCCAGGTGCAGCAGTATCAGGATGTTGTAATGTATATTCTCTATCCCTGGTTCATGCCGCTGCTGTTCCTGCTGGCCGGAATGAGCACCCGGTATTCACTGCAGCGCAGAACAGGCAGGGAGTGGTTCCGGTCGCGTACGCTTAAACTGCTTGTACCCAGTACTATAGGTCTGTTTGTATTTCATTGGATGGTGGGCTATTTCAATACGGTAACTGCGGCTCAGACGGTATTCAAGGATCTGCCGGCTGTGGCCAAATACATGATTTTTGCAGTTTCCGGTACCGGTCCGCTGTGGTTTGCCCAGGATTTGTGGCTGTTCTCGCTTCTGTTCCTGATTGTGCGTAAACTGGATGGAAAAGACAGGCTTTGGACCCTTTGCGGAAAGAGTGGGATAGTAGTGATTGTATTGCTGGGATTACTTTTCTGGGCTGCAGAGCAGACACTGATAAAGAACCCGCGTGAGGAATCGGCCGATGGTCTGCTCAACCTCTACAAGCCTGTGTTCTACTTTGTGGTATTCCTGATGGGTTACTTTGTATTCTCATATGACCAGGTTCAGGACAAGGTGCGTAAGGCATGGCTGCCGCTTATGATATGCGCCGTCATTGCAGGCATTGTCCTTATAGTAACCACATGGGGAGAGAACAATACGTCACCGCAGTATCTGTGCAGTCCTATGAACTGTCTGTACGGCTGGCTCATGTGCCTTGCATTGATGGGACTGTTTAACGCCCGCTATGACTGCACCAACAGATTCTCGCAGTACATGACCCGTAGCAGTTACGGCTTCTATATCGTTCACTATCTGGTTGTTGCAGCCTTTGGCTATCAGATGAAGGTGTATACTGACCTGCCGCCTGTTGCAATGTACATCATCCTTACCGTGGCGGTATTTGCACTGACCCCCGTAATCTACGAGGTGCTGCACAGGATCCCGTTCATACGCTGGTGCGTATTCGGCGAAAAGAAACCCCAAAAGCCTTGACAGACTTTTGGGGTTTGTTTTATTGCTTAGTAAGCGGCTTAATAGTAAATGATCTGGCGCTCCGAAGACCATGTGCGAGGCTCGGACTGCGGATTCTCGGGTACTGTTACCATACGTGCGTCTGACTTTATCCAGTTGCCGTGGGAGTCATACGTGTAAGTGTATGTGGTCTCGTAATTCTCGCTGTATGGGGCAGTGTTTGTAACGTTTTCCTTGGTCACGTCACCCTTCTCGTTGTAGGAGAATGTTATAGTCTCAATATTCCAAGGCTCAGCCTCACCGGTATTGTAGTATTTGCCAACCTCCTTTTCTATCAGCAACTTATCCTTGAAGTTCTTGTTTACGGTGCGGGTGCGTTGCAGAGTTATGAAACCGGGATATTCTTCATCCCAACTATAGAATCCCTCAACGTATGTATCGAACTGTCCGTTAGCCTGATAGGTGATGGGGCCGATGAACTCGTGCTCGTCTTGGAGTAAGTAGGGATAGTTGTCCTTGTACTCAATGACGATGTCCTCATAACGCTCGTAAACTCTCTGATTTGCTGTGTCATAAGTCCAGTATCCGCCCGATGTGCTGACTGTCAGAGTGTTGTCCTTGAATTTGTACTCCATGACGGTGGTGCTGTCATCTTCCTGAAGTGTGACTTTTGACAGACCCTTGACCAGACCGCTCTCAAAGATATGGAAGATGTTGCCCGGGCCCATGGGAATGGGGCAGAACTTGTCACCGTTGTTGAACTCAAAGGTCGTGGTTGTATTGCCCACATGTTCGCTTTCGTATTCAATTTTTGATACATATCCTTCTGCGTTGTAGGTGTAAGTGTATGTATCATCATCTCTTGAGGTGGAGATCAGACGTCCGTTTTGGTCATAATTCTCGGTAAAACCGTTCTCAGTGATAGACTTGACACCCTTGGGAGCCAGATTGTAGGTAGTCCAGAAGTTGCCGTCGCCGGTAACAGTACCGGGATCATTACCCTCAATGGGGTCCTCACATGCTGCAAAGGCAAATGCTGCTGTCACAGCCATGAAAAACAAATGCTTAATTCTCATTATCGTCCAATTTGTAAAAGGTTATTTTTTGCAAATGTAGTCCTTTTTTTGTGTAAGTTTGCATTTAGACAAATTAAACTCAATAACAATATGGATCTGATTAAAAGATTTCTAGGCTACACAGCCGTTGATACACAGTCCGATGAGAACTCCCAGACCGTTCCCAGCACCGCCAAACAGATGAATCTGGCACGCCTTCTCAAGGCCGAACTTGAGGGCATGGGACTTGAGGAAGTTTTCATGGATGACATGGGATACGTTTACGCATCACTTCCCGCAAATACCGACAAGAAGATTCCCACAATAGGTTTCATATCCCACATGGACACCAGCCCCTCCATGAGCGGCAAGGATGTCAAGCCCCGCATTGTAAACAATTATGACGGCGGTGACATCATACTTAACAAGGAGCAGAACATAGTTCTTTCTCCGAGCCTGTTCCCCGAGTTGCTTGCACATAAGGGTGAGGACCTGATCGTGACCGACGGCACAACCCTTCTGGGGGCCGATGACAAAGCCGGTATCGCTGAGATAATCACTGCCGTAGAGTATCTGCAGCAGCATCCCGAGATCAAGCACGGTAAGGTTCGCGTAGGATTCAATCCCGATGAGGAGATCGGCATGGGCGCCGCACACTTTGACGTAAAGCGCTTTGGCTGCGAATTCGGCTACACTGTGGATGGCGGTGAGGTGGGCGAGATGGAGTATGAGAACTTCAATGCCGCCAAGGCTGTGTTCAAGATACAGGGACTTGAGGTTCATCCGGGCTATGCCAAGGGCAAGATGGTCAACGCATCACTTCTGGCTGCCGAACTCATACAGATGTTCCCCTCAAATGAGACTCCCGGCACCACCCAGGGCTATGAAGGTTTCTACCACCTGGTAGGTCTGTCCGGTGAGGTTGATCATGCATCGGCCGTATTCATTATCCGTGACCACGACCGCGCCAAGTTCGAGGCCCGCAAGGAATTTGCCAAGGCTGTGGCCGATAAGATGAATGTCAAGTATGGCGCAGGAACCGTCGTTGCCGAGGTAAGCGACCAGTATTACAACATGAAGGAGCAGATTGACAAGGTTCCGTTTGTGGTTGACATTGCATGCGATGCCATGAAACTGGCAGGAGTCAATCCCGTCAAGGTTCCCATCCGCGGCGGTACGGACGGTGCCCAACTGTCATTCAAGGGTCTGCCTTGTCCCAATCTCTTTGCCGGCGGCATGAATTTCCACGGCCGCTATGAGTGGGTGCCTGTACAGAGCATGGAGAAGGCTATGATGACGGTTGTACGCATCATAGAACTGGTTGCACAGCGCACTTGGTGACATTGGGGACGGTTCTCTTTGGCCCTTTTTGGTGACACCGGGGACGGTTCTTTTTGGCTTTTTTTGTTGCCAAAGAGAACCGTCCCCTTTGGCATTTCAAAAAAATAAATAACTTTGCAAAAACCTAATCTAATAACTTTAAAATTCTAATACAATGGCAAGATTACCACGAGAAGCCAGCCAGTCTGGTGTTTATCATGTGATGCTGCGCGGTGTAAACCGCCAGGACATTTTCGAGAATGACAAAGATTATCTTAAGTTCCTTTATTTGATGCAGCGTGAAGCGTTTCCCAAAGATGAAGATGGTGGGCCGATGCCTCCGAACCTGGTTATATATGCTTATTGTCTGATGCCTAATCACGTACATCTGTTAGTAAAGGAGCAGAGTAATGGGATATCGGACCCGATTAAAAGTATAACAATATCTTACGCTCACTATTTTAACGTTAAGTATGATCGTGTTGGGCATATGTTTCAGGATCGGTTCAGAAGTGAAACGGTAAATGATATTGAGTATTTTACCACATTGATTCGGTATATTCATCAGAATCCGGTTGCGAGCGCTTTGGTGAGTGAAGTGAAAGATTATCAATGGAGTAGCTGGCGCGAATTTGACAAACGATTAAGGTGCTATGTGCCTGTTTGCAACACAAACGCAGTGCTTGAAAAGTATTCCTTTGATGCGCTTGAGGAGATGGTGAATGATCCGCTTCCCAAAACTCTACGTGTTTTGGATATCGACCGAAAAAACAATGGCAGTCTGGATGATAATGAGGTGCGAGACTTCATTCAATTGGTATGTCACATTGAAACCATCTCCGATGTTCAGCAATTGCCGCGTAACCGGAGGAATGAGGTGCTGAAGATGGTTCTGGAATACGGTGCCAGCATTCGTCAGCTATCAAGGGTAACAGGGGTAAGCCGTGGAGTGATTAGCAAACTATGATGCCATTGGGGACGGTTCTCTTTGGCACTTTTTGGTGACAAAGAGAACCGTCCCTAGTGTCACCAACAGACTTTGCGCATTATGCCATCCCACCAGCGGGCGGGCAGGATAGCATGCAGGACCACAATAAGTCCCGAACCGGCGCCCAAGCGGTAACGCACCTTCGGACATCGTGCATTAACTGCACGGGAAATGGCCTTGGCCACTCTTATGGGATTGCTCAAGAAATTTGAAGTGTAGCCAATCTTGAGCAGGCGTGCCATCCTCATGCCTGCAGCTTCATATGCCGTGTCTTTTGATGAGGCCGATAGGTTATCGGCAGCGATGATACCCCAATCAGTTTTTATGCCACCTGGTTCGATGAGTATAACTTTGATTCCGAATGATTTGACTTCGATGCGAAGGGCGTCGCTAAGCGCCTCGACCGAATATTTGGAGACGTTGTACCAGCCGCCGAATGGGATTACGGCTTTGCCTGCGACCGATGAGGTGTTGATTATTCGGCCCGATTTGTGAGCGCGCATGTGCGGCAGAACCAACTGAGTCAGACGCGCTAATCCAAATACGTTCACCTCGAGTTGGCGCTTGGCCTCGGCAATTGTAACGTTCTCAATAGCACCCATATAACCATATCCGGCGTTGTTTACGAGAACGTCTATTTGACCCTCGGCATCGATGATTGTCTGAACGCCGTCAGCCATTGACTGCTCATCGGTCACATCCATTTTTATAGGAATGACTCCTTTATCGCGGAGTTTTTCCAGCAACTCCACACGGCGGGCTGCGCCATAGACCTTATGGCCCTGTCCGGCCAGAATCAAAGCTGTATCATAACCGATTCCGCTGCTGGCTCCGGTTATTAGGATTACTTTTTTTTGTTTCATCATGTGGCAAATATAGCAAAAAGATGCCATTGGGGACTCTAAGTTTGTGCCAGTGATAATATCTATGTGAAGAATTTGCTCAACTACGGCCGTTTCCCAACCTTTGTTGTAAAAAGGAGGAAAGGCCGGCAGGAAAGGGAAACTATATTGGGGACAATAGTCCACAG
>JAFXMB010000022.1 GCA_017530735.1 Bacteroidaceae bacterium
ACTCACCGGGAGACAAACGCACCGTCAGCAAGCGCATCAGTGACAACTTCCCCAAGGAGGAGTTCATACGTGACATATATGAGAAGTTGGGATTTTATTACGAGATGGCGGTAGGCGACGGTCGCGGCTGCACCTTCACCTTCTCACTGGGAGAGTTCTGCAAGCATTTTGCGCTGCCCGTACTGCCCACTGACAGTGCTCTGCGAATTCTTACCCGCATGGGTTACATAGAGTATGTCGATGAGATGGACTATTCGGCCCGACTGCTCTTTACGGCAGGACGTGACGATTTGTACCGCATGCACCAGGACAAGACCACAGACATGGTCATGAACACCATAATGCGCACCTACAGCGGAGTATTCACCGACTACGCATACATAGACGAGCACCTTATCTGCTCCCGCGTCGGAATAGACCGCCAGCAACTCTACACCACGCTCATGAACCTGCAGAGCCAGGGTGTGGTCCGATACGTACCTGAAAGACGTACCCCGGTCATCACCTGGACCCGCGAGCGTGTAGACACCCACATGCTGCATTTTGACCCCGAGGTTTACAGCATGCGCCGGGAGGAGTTCAAGGAGCGCATCGGCGCCATGATGGAATACGTTACGCGTGAGACCGGATGCCGCAGTGCCATGCTGCTCAAGTATTTCGGAGAACATCAGAAAAAACCCTGCATGTGCTGTGACCTGTGCCAGGAAAAGGTTCAGGAAAACCTCACGCGCGGCGAACGCGATGCCATAATGGGTGACGTGCTGGACACCTTCCACACCAATCCCGATGACCCTCAGAAAGTGTACACCCTGCCATATGACAGAAAGAAAATAGACAACGTCCTGCACTATATGGTCGGTGAAGGCCATATCCTGATGAGAGACGGAAAAATATTTGCACAGAAATGATGAATATTGAAAAGATAGAACTGAGCACTCTGATAGCCGGTCCATGCAGCGCCGAGTCGCAGGAGCAGGTGCTGGAGTGTGCCCGCAGCCTGGCTGGCCAGGGAGTAAAGGTGTTCCGTGCAGGAGTATGGAAGCCGCGCACCCGTCCCGGCAATTTTGAAGGAGCCGGAGACAAGGCGCTTGAGTGGCTCAAGGCCGTCAAGTCCGAGACCGGAATGGCCGTAACCACCGAGGTTGCCAACGCCCGCCACGTTGAAGCCGCCCTCAAGGCCGGCATAGACATGCTCTGGATAGGCGCCCGCACCACAACCAGCCCCTTTGCCGTTCAGGAGGTGGCCGATGCCCTTCGCGGCACTGACATACCCGTGCTCGTAAAGAACCCCATCAACGCCGAACTGGAACTCTGGATTGGCGCATTTGAGCGTCTGGCCGGTGCCGGTATCAAGCGTCTGGCTGCTATTCACCGCGGATTCAGTTCATACTACGAGAGGATCTACCGATACTCACCCGAGTGGCAGATTCCCATAGAACTGCGTCGCCGTATTCCCGGCATTCAGGTAATATGCGACCCCAGCCATATGGCAGGGCGTAGCGACCTGGTACCGCTTCTGGCCCAGATGGCGCTTGACATGAAAGCCGACGGCCTGTTCATCGAAGTTCATCCCGACCCGGCCAAAGCCCTGAGCGACCAGAAACAGCAACTCACTCCCCAGCAGTTCAGAGAGATGACCTCAAAGCTGGTATATCATCGTGAGACCAAGCCTGCGGACCAGAAACAGATGCAGCCGTTGCGCAACCGGCTGGATGACATAGACCTGCAACTCATACAGGACCTTGCAGACCGTTTCCGTGTAACCGAGCGCATCGGCGAATACAAAAAAGACCACAACCTTGCCATACTCCAGTCTGACCGCTATAAGGCCATATCGGACACATTGACCGGAAAGGGAAAGGAACTGGGACTTGACGAGGATTTCATACGTCTGCTCTTTGAGACCATTCATGCCGAGAGCATACGCTGTCAGATTAACAAAAAGAACACAATATGAAAAAGAGTATTTTGATTCTTATGTCAGCCCTTGTGCTGACACTTTCAGCTTGTCAGAAAGAGCCCATTCGCGTAGCATGCGTAGGTGACAGCATCACATACGGCCATGGTATCAAGGACCGTGAGAACGACACCTACCCCGGCCTGCTTAAATACATGCTTGGTGACAAGTATGATGTCCGCAACTTCGGTGTGAGCGGTACCACCACTATGATGAATACCGATATGCCCTACATGAACGAGCAGGCCTACAAGGATGCGCTTGCCTTCAACCCGCAGATTGTGACCATCAAACTGGGCACCAATGACAGCAAGCCTTACAACTGGAAGGAGCAGGAGCATTTCAAGCAGGACCTGAAGACCCTCATTGAGTCATTCCGTTCACTGCCCGCCAAGCCCCAGATCTGGCTCTGCCTGCCTGTTCCCGCTTACGGACATGCATGGAGCATCAACGACAGCATCATTTACAACGGTGTGATACCCTACATAAAGGAGGTGGCACAAGAGGAGAACATACCTGTGGTAGACCTGAACACACCCATGCAGGATAAGCGTCAGTATTTCCCTGACACCATCCACCCCAATGAAGAGGGTCAGCAACTCCTTGCCGAACTCATCTTCAAAGCTGTATTCGCCAAAAAGAAGAAATAACAACCATAACAACCTTATTTGCAATAAACATGGAATCAATTCTCAAAATCGAGCACGTGTCCAAGACATACACAGGACACAGGGCTCTTGATGATGTTTCGATGGAGATCCCGCGTGGCTCCATCTACGGTTTGCTGGGCCCCAACGGAGCCGGTAAGACCACACTCATCCGTGTGGTCAATCACATGACTATTCCGGACTGCGGTAAAGTCTGGTTTGAAGGCCATGAAATTACAGCCGAAGACATATACCAGATAGGTTATATGCCCGAAGAGCGTGGTCTCTACAAGAAGATGAAAGTGGGCGAGCAGGCCGTGTTCTTTGCCCGCATGCGCGGCATGGGACGCCAGCAGGCCGTACGCAAACTGCACGAGTGGTTTGACCGCCTGGGACTCATCGATTGGTGGGACAAGAAGGTCGAGGACCTCTCAAAGGGTATGGCCCAGAAGGTACAGTTCATTACAACAGTAGTCCATGAACCCAAACTGCTCATCTTTGACGAGCCGTTCTCCGGTTTTGACCCCATCAACGCCAACCTGCTCAAGCAGGAGATACTGGGTCTGCGTGACCGCGGTGCCACAGTGATTTTCTCAACCCACAACATGGAGTCAGTCGAGGAGATCTGTGATGACATCACACTCATCAACAAGTCACACAACATCCTGTCAGGTTCAGTAGACGAGATTCGCCGCAAGGCCGGCGGAAACACCTTCCTGGTTCTCTACAGCGGTACCAACCAAGATTTCTGCGCCGCCGTTACCGGCAAAGCCAACCTCATCGGCCAGTCAGAGGGTGTGATTGGAGGTTATACCCAGCAGAAGATCCACATCCAGTCCGATGATGACGTACGTGAGGTCATCGGCTCTCTCAACGACAAAGTTAAGTTGCGTTCTTTCCAGGAGATCATTCCCAGTATGAACGATATATTCATCCGTGCCGTCAACGGTACACTTTAAACAGGTACAACTATGAGTAAGATAGGTCTTATTATAGAACGTGAGTTTGCAGAAAGAGTACGCAAAAAATCTTTCATCGTCAGCACTCTTCTGACACCTTTGTTTATGATTGCAATGATGGTTCTGCCCAGCGTAATGATGTTTAAGGGCGGTTCATCAACCAAGAACGTGGTGGTGATTGACAATTCACCCGAGCAGTTTGTAGGCAGGAAACTTGTATCCGGCAAGACTGTCTCATTCAATCTGCTTGAAGGAAACGAGTCAATAAGCAACGCCCGTATGATGTACAAGAACGATTACGGCATTCTGGTTATCGGCCAGAACATCCTTGACAACCCTCAGGACATTCAGCTCATTCTGAATGACGCATCTTCAATGAGCGTTGAGGAGAACATTCAGAACCAGATTCAGTCAATCCTGCGCACCGAGCGCCTGAAACGTTGTGACCTGGAGAATATGGACCAGATCCTGGCCGATGCAAACGTACGTGTCAACAGCATCCAGACTCTCAAGAACAACGATCAGGAGGATGATGAGAAAATGGAGAAGACATCCACTACCGCATCATGGCTGATGGGTCTTATCCTGGGCATGATGCTCTACTTTATCCTGATTGTTTACGGACAGCAGGTTCTGCAGTCTGTCATTGACGAGAAGCAGACCCGCGTTCTTGACGTGATGGTTACATCGTGCACCCCGTTTGAACTTATGATGGGTAAGATTCTGGGTATCGCCGTAGTTGCCGCCCTCCAGATAGTTATCTGGGCTGTGCTCATAATCGGTGCAAGCGCATTCGTAATGCCTCTGGTTATGGGTGGTACCGACGTAGAGGCCGCTTTGGCCGCTGCACAGAACGTTCCCGATCCTGAAGTACTGAGCATGGTCGG
This sequence comes from Bacteroidaceae bacterium, assembly GCA_017530735.1. GTDB lineage: Bacteria > Bacteroidota > Bacteroidia > Bacteroidales > Bacteroidaceae > Colenecus. Next base: position 4,451 of record JAFXMB010000022.1, read on the forward strand.
CAAGTTCACCAATGTATCATATCTGGCTGGCCTGTTCCTGGAGTTGCTGCTCTATATCGTAGGCGGATTCCTGTTCTACGCATCAATGTACGCAGCCATCGGATCAGCAGTCGACACCCCGCAGGATGCAGCCCAGTTCAACGGAATCATCATGATGCCGGTTATTGTAGCCATCATGGTAATGATGAGCGTTATGAACGACCCCAACTCGGACCTTGTGTTCTGGTGCTCCATGATTCCGTTCACATCACCTATCGTGATGATGGCCCGCATACCTTTCGGCATACCCACATGGCAGGTTGCAGTATCGCTTGTGGTACTGTTCATCTCATTCTTCCTAATGGTTTGGGTAGCAGCACGCATATTCCGCGTAGGAGTATTCATGCACGGCAAGAAACCCACCTGGAAGGACCTGGGTGCCTGGATTAAAATGAAATGATCAAGCCCACCAGTCGCAGGCCGATTTTTCGCCTGCAAGCCAGACTATATCGCCCTCTTTGAAGCGATAGTCTGGCTTTGGGTTGGTGGTTACCTGACCATCACTTACAACACTTATCACCATGCAGCCGTATGAGCGCATATCGGTCTCGCGCAGGGTCTTTCCGGTAAGCCATGAATCCTCCTTGAGAGTGATTGATTCAAGTTCAAACTGACGCGGTGCCAGAGTCTCGGCATCGGCCTCCTCGGGAACATAGACATTCTCGGCCATATCCTTACGGAACTCGGCCAACTGCTCTTTTGTACCAACAGCCAGCAGCTTATCAAACGGGAAAACGACTTCATCGCCCTTGGGTATCATTATGCTGCGGCTGCCGCGTATTATCTTAACTATATTTACGCCCGATTTGTGGCGGAACGGCAGGTCCTTGAGCATCTTGCCGGC
>JAFXMB010000023.1 GCA_017530735.1 Bacteroidaceae bacterium
AATAATTGTCAATTTTCAATTTTCAATTTTCAATCCGACCTACTTATCAACAGGTTTTGTGCTTCTTAAGCTCTTCCTCGTAGTTATAGAGGTTGGTTGGGTAGTCGCCATTGAAGCAGGCGGTGCAGAGCTGGCACTTCTCCATTGAGCGGCCCGATGCCTTGTACAGGGCCTCAAGTGACAGATAATAGAGTGAATCTGCTCCTATGTAGTCACGGATCTCCTCGACAGTATGCTTGGCGCCGATGAGCTCCTCATATGTGCCGGTATCCACGCCGTAGTAACAGGGATATGCGTATTTGGGGCTTGCAATGCAGACATGAACCTCAGTGGCTCCTGCATCACGCAGCATACGTACAATCTGACGTGACGTTGTACCGCGGACTATTGAATCGTCAATAAGTATCACACGCTTGCCGTTCACGATACTGCGCACGGGTGACAGTTTCATCTTGACACCCTTGTCACGGAGTTCCTGTGCGGGCTGGATAAACGTACGGCCCACATATTTGCTCTTGAGCAGGCCCATCTCATACGGTATGCCGCTGGCCTCGGCGTAACCCATTGCGGCGCTCAGGCTTGAATCAGGTACGCCTACAACGATATCGGCCTCAACAGGATGCTCCTCATAGAGCAGACGGCCCGAGAGTTTGCGGAATGAGTGTACGTTGCAACCCTCAATATCGCTGTCAGGACGTGAGAAATAGATATACTCCATAACACACATGCGGTGACTGCGCAGTTTGGAGTAGTCATTTGAGCGTATGCCGTGATGATCAATGGATATCACTTCGCCCGGATTTACGTCACGGATGAATTCAGCGCCTATGGCATCGAAAGCACAGGTCTCGCTGGCAACCACATAACCGTCACCTAACTTGGCGATAGAGAGCGGATGGAAACCGTACTTGTCACGGCATGCATAGATGCGGTTGGGAGTCATGATAACCAATGAGAATGCGCCCTCAATCATGTTAAGGGCATTGATGATGTTGGTAATACGGTCCTCCTCGGTGGGATCCTTCTTTATCAGATGGGCGAACAACTCGCTGTCTGATGTGGTCTGCAGCAGGCTTCCGCGACGCTCCAGATAAAGGCGTAACTCCTTGGAGTTGATAATATTACCGTTGTGCGCCAAAGCAAAATCGCCCGTATAATGATGGAACGTGAACGGCTGGATATTCTCCAGACCGCCCACATTGGTGGTCGGATACCGGACATGACCTATGGCAATGTTGCCGGTCAGTTCGTCCAGATGATTCTGGCCGAATATCTCGATCACGAGCCCCGCGCCCTTATGCAGATGCATGCCCTGTTTATCGGCACTTACTATACCACAACCCTGCTGACCGCGGTGCTGAAGGCTGTGCAGCGCATAATAGGCATACTGGGCGGCATTCTCAACGCCGTATATGCCAAACACTCCGCATTCGTGATGCAATTCTTCCATATTATTTATACGTATTCGTCAATTCTCTTAATGGCAAGACCGTCAACACCGATCTTGCAGAAGGCGTAGATGAACGCGCTGGCCTGACGGGCGTTGGTAATGAGCGGAATATTGAAGTCAACCGCCGTACGCCTTATCTGGTAGCCGTTCTGAAGCTCACGCGCCGTATTGTTCTTGGGTATGTTGATGGCCAGGTCAATCTTGCCGCCGCGCATATAGTCAATTACATTTGGCTTCTCCTCTGAATCCGGCCAGTGAAGCACCTCCTTGACCTTTATGCCATTCTCCTCAAGGAAATGAGCCGTACCGCTTGTAGCGTAGATCTTATAACCGTAGTCATCCAGGATACGTGCAGCATCCAGAAGGTCGATCTTTGACTTTGTGGGGCCCGATGACAGCAGGACGCCCTTCTCCTTTGAAGGAACGCGTGTACCGACCGATATCATACTCTTGAGCAGAGCCTCATGGTAGTTGTCGCCGATGCAGGCAACCTCACCGGTAGAAGCCATATCTACGCCCAGTATAGGATCGGCCTTGAGCAGACGTGCAAACGAGAACTGTGAGCACTTGACGCCCACGTAGTCGATATCGGCAAACGTCTTGCCGAACGGCTCAACCTCCTTGCCCAGCATGATCTCTGTAGCCATGCCTATGAAGTTGAACTTGGTGATCTTGCTCACAAAGGGGAACGAGCGTGATGCACGCAGGTTACACTCTATGACCTTGATGCTGTTCTCCTTAGCCAGGAACTGTATATTGAAGGGGCCCGATATGTTCAGGGCCGATGCAATCTTCTTGGATATCTTCTTGATCTGACGGATGGTCTCGTAGTAAAGTTTCTGAGCCGGGAATACCACAGTAGCGTCACCTGAGTGAACGCCGGCAAACTCAATGTGCTCACTGATTGCGTAGCACTTGATAACGCCGTTCTGGGCCACAGCATCAATCTCAACCTCCTTGGCGCGCTGCAGGAACTCGGTAACCACAACGGGGTGCTCCTGACTTACCACAGCAGCGTTATTCAAAGCGGTCTCAAGTTCAGCACGGTCACTTACCACACGCATGGCGGCACCTGAGAGCACGTATGAAGGACGGATAAGCACAGGCAGGCCCACCTCATCCACAAAACTCCAGATATCATCCATGCTGGTAAGCTCCTTCCAGCGCGGCTGGTCAATACCAAGCGAGTCACACATCTCGGAGAACTTCTGACGGTCCTCGGCCATATCGATAGACTTGGCCGATGTTCCTAAGATGTTCACGCCCTCATGGTCAAGCAGCAGGGCCAGGTTGTTGGGAATCTGTCCGCCGGTTGATACGATAACGCCCTTGGGAGCCTCCAGGTCACATATGTCTAGCACACGCTCCAGGGTCAGTTCATCAAAGAACAGACGGTCACATGTATCGTAGTCAGTACTTACGGTCTCAGGATTGTAGTTGATCATCACTGAGCGGTAGCCCATCTCCTGAATCTTCTTTACGGCAGCCACACCGCACCAGTCAAACTCAACGCTTGATCCGATTCGGTAAGCACCGCTGCCAAGAACTATCACAGACTTGCTGTCCTGCTCAAACTCAACATCATTCTCTGATCCGTTATAGGTCAGATAGAGGTAGTTGGTAAAGGCGGGATACTCGCCGGCCAGCGTATCAATCTGCTTTACGACAGGCAGGATACCCAGTCCCTTGCGGTATTTGCGTACTGCAGCCTGTTTCTCATGAGGATTGAGTTTATCGCCCGATATGGTAAGTTTACCTATCTGATAATCACTGAATCCCATGCACTTGGCCTCACGCAGCAGATCATCGGAAACCTTCTTGAGATCACCTGCGGCAGCCAGTTGTTCCTTGATATTGTGAATGTTGGCCAGACGGCACAGGAACCACTTGTCAATCTTGGTCAGTTCATGCAGCTTGTCTACAGTATAACCCTGCGCAAATGCCAGTTCAATGGCCGGCAGACGGCGGTCGGTAGGATTCACCAACTCTGCCTCAATATCGGGAACATGAACGTTGTTGCATACAAATCCGTGCAGTCCCTGTCCGATCATACGCATACCCTTCTGGATAGCCTCTTCAAAAGTGCGGCCTATGGACATGATCTCACCCACGGACTTCATGCTGGAACCTATCAGACGTGAAACGCCCTCAAACTTACCCAGATCCCAACGTGGAATCTTACATACCACGTAGTCCAGAGCAGGCTCAAAGCAGGCCGATGTTACCTTGGTCACGGAATTGGGAATCTCATCCAGGCCATATCCCAGACCCAGTTTTGCTGCCACAAAAGCCAAAGGATAACCGGTAGCCTTTGATGCCAGGGCCGATGAGCGGCTCAGACGGGCGTTCACCTCAATCACACGGTAATCATCAGAGTTGGGATCCAGTGCATACTGGACGTTGCACTCTCCCACTATACCCACGTGACGGATGATATCGATTGCAATGCGGCGCAGTTTATGATATTCGTGGTCGCTCAGAGTCTGTGACGGAGCCACAACCACGCTCTCACCGGTATGGATGCCCAGCGGGTCGAAGTTCTCCATGTTGCAGACCGTGATGCAGTTGTCATAACGGTCACGTACCACCTCGTACTCAATCTCCTTCCAGCCCTTGAGTGACTCCTCGACCAGAATCTGGGGAGAATATGAGAATGCCGATGCAGCCACTTTCTTGAGTTCCTCGTCATTGGAGCAGAAACCGGAACCCAGACCGCCCAGTGTATAGGCAGCACGTACAATTACCGGATAACCTATCTCCTTGACTACTTTCAGAGCCTCCTCCATATTGCTGACGGCCTCGCTACGCGGGGTCTTCACGTTGATGGAGCGCATCATATCGGCAAAGAGTTCACGGTCCTCGGTGTTGATGATAGCCTGAACCGGAGTTCCCAGTACCTTGATGCCGTATTTCTCAAGTATGCCGTTCTTGTATAGTTCAACACCGCAGTTCAGGGCTGTCTGGCCGCCGAACGCAAGCATGATGCCGTCGGGTTTCTCCTTCTGGATAACCTTCTCCACGAATGTGGCTGTGATGGGCAGATAATAGATGGCATCGGCCACACCCTCGGATGTCTGGACTGTGGCGATATTGGGGTTTATAAGAATGGTGTATTTGCCGTCCTCGCGCAGAGCCTTCAGAGCCTGCGAACCGGAATAGTCAAACTCACCTGACTGACCTATCTTGAGTGCTCCGGATCCGAGCACAAGTACTCTCTTCACATCTTCCATAGCATCATTCATTTCTTAGAGTATTGTATCATATTCTCCACAAACATACCGAACAGGTTACCGGTATCGGTCGGTCCGCTGGATGCTTCGGGATGGAACTGGGTCGAGAAGAAGGGTTTTGACTTATGCTTGATACCCTCGTTCGTGCCGTCATTCAGATTCTCGAACATACGTTCCCAATCTGAGGGCAGCGTACTGTCATCAATGGCAAATCCGTGGTTCTGTGATGTCACAAAGCACTTGTGAGTACCCGGAATGCGGACTGTCTGGTTGTGTCCGCGGTGACCGTACTTGAGTTTGTAAGTCTTGGCTCCTGCGGCAAGTGCCAGCAACTGGTTGCCCAGGCAGATACCCATGATAGGTCTGTCCTGCTGCAGTGCCTTACGTATATTGGCTATAGTCTCGGTGCACATGGCAGGGTCACCGGGGCCGTTTGATATGAACAAACCGTCATAATCCTCACCGCTGAAATCATAGTTCCAGGGCACACGCTTGATCTGGACGTTATAGTCAAGCAGACAGCGCAGGATGTTGTTCTTCATTCCGCAATCCACCATAAGAACCTTGTACTTGCCGTTTCCGTAGTACTTTATGTCGGGGCATGAAACCTGAGCGACCAGATTATCCTTATTTGGGTCGTAGAACGGGATATCCTCATCGCCGAACACTATCTTGCCCAGCATGGCGCCTTTCTCGCGCAGACGCTTGGTAAGAGCTCTTGTATCAATGCCGTAAATACCCGGAACCTCCCACTTCTTAAGCCATTCACCCAGACTCTTGGCCGAGTCCCAATGGCTGTATTCGGCCGAATACTGAGAAATGACAAGAGCCGAACACTGAATTCTGTCCGACTCATAGAACTTGGAAATACCATTGACAACCTCATCACTTGGAACTCCGTAATTGCCTATCAATGGGAATGTAGGCACCAGAATCTGTCCCTTGTATGAAGGATCGCTAAGACTCTCCGGATAACCGGTCATGGCTGTGTAGAAGACCAACTCGCCCGATACGGACTTCTCATAGCCGAACGAGCGGCCACGGTACCGGGTACCGTCTTCAAGAATTAGAACTGCTTCTCTGTCCATCTATTTCTGTTACAATATCTTCTTTATTCTCTCCATTGCCTCTATGGTACGCTGTCGGTCGGCAAACGATGTTATGCGGAACCAGCCTTCGCCGGCAGGGCCGAAACCCGACCCCGGAGTAACCACTACCCCTGCCTCTCCAAGCAGCCTGTCAAAGAACTCCCACGAACTGATGCAGCCGGGAGTCTGTGCCCAGATATAGGGAGCATTCTCGCCGCCCAGGGCTTTCAGGCCTGCCTCATTAAGGCTCTGACGAATTATGCGTGCCGTTTCAAGGTAATAATCTATTGTGGAACGTATCTGTTTCTGACCCTCAGGTGTGTAGACAGCCAGCGCTCCGCACTGTGATATGTAAGAGGCGCCGTTGAACTTGCAACTCTGTCTGCGCTCCCACATTCCGTTCAGTGCAATCTTTCCGCCGTTACCGTCACTTACCTCAAGCTCGCGTGGCACCACCGTATAACCGCATCGTACACCAGTGAATCCCGCTGTCTTTGAAAAACTGCGGAACTCAATTGCGCACTTCTTGGCTCCCTCAATCTCGTAGATTGAATGGGGAATTAGGGGATCACGGATGAATGCTTCATAAGCGGAGTCGTACATAATCAGAGAACCGTTCTCCAAGGCATAATCGACCCACTTCTTGAGCTTACTGCGGGTAATAACTGCACCCGTCGGATTATTCGGGTAGCAAAGGTACACAATATCCAGTTTTTCTGTAGGGATATCGCCCGTAAATCCGTTCTCTTCAGTGCAAATTATGTATTTGATATTGAAACCGCGCATCAGGTTGGTATCAACATACACCGGATATACAGGATCGGTAATACCGACAAGGTTATCGGACGACAGTATATCACCTATGTTTCCGGTATCGCTCTTGGCACCGTCATTGATAAAAATGTCATCGGCCGAGAGTTCTACGCCAAGGGGTGCATAATCACCTTTTACTATAGCCTCCCTGAGCCACTGGTAACCGCGCTCGGGACCGTAGCCGTGGAATGTGGACTTGTCGGCACACTCGTCGACAGCCTTGTGCATGGCGTCAATCACTGCGGGAGCTAGCGGACGGGTCACGTCGCCTATTCCCATGCGGATTATGTCGGCATCGGGGTGTTTCTCACTGTAAGCCGCTACCCTCTTGGCAATGTCCAGAAATAGGTACCTCTGCGGCAGTTTTGAAAAGTTCAGATTAGCTTTAACCATTATTCTGTAACTGTTCCGTCAAATACAAATTCAGCGGCACCGGTCATAAGAACCTCCTTGGTATCGGGGTTCCACTGGACCGTAAGCGTACCGCCGTCCATTATCACATCACAACCGTCAGCATCGGTATATCCCTGCATGGCCGAAGCAACCGCCGTAGCGCATGCACCTGTTCCGCAGGCAAAGGTGATGCCGCTGCCGCGCTCCCATACACGCATACGTATATGTTTACGGTCCAGGACCTGTGCAAACTCAATGTTGGCACGATCCGGGAACATACTGTGGTGTTCCATAAACGGCCCCACCTCATCAACACGGGCCTTCTCTGCATCCGTCACGAACATAACCAGATGCGGATTGCCCATATCTATGGCGGAGCATACGGTAGGTCCTTCACCCACATTGAGGGTCTCGCCTACCAACGTGCCTGAACCGTGATTCACCTTGAGCGGCAGTCCCTGGCCCATGTTGACGGTAACGGTATCAACCGTTCCGTCCTTGGCCAGATGCAGTTTGAGTATCTTGATACCTGAAAGGGTCTCAAGCCTGATCTCGGTCTTATCGGTCAAACCCTTGTCATGAAGGTATTTACCGACACAGCGCGCACCGTTTCCGCACATGCGTGCCTCAGAGCCGTCAGCATTGAAAATGCGCATGCTGAAATCGGCAATGGCTGACTTACCTATCATGATAAGTCCGTCTGAGCCGATGCCCTTACGGCGGTCACTCCAGCGTATGGAGAACTGCTCGGGATTGCTTATGGGGCACTCCATGACATTGACGTAGATGTAGTCATTGCCAAGGCCCTGCATCTTTGTGAAACGGATCACGCTCATATTACTTGTTTTTAAGGTATGCGTCAACCTGTGCGGCAGTCTCACGTCCGCTTGCCAGAGCCCTTACAACAAGGCTGGCACCGTTCTTGGCATCACCTGCCAGGAACACGTTCTCAGCGTACTGAGGATGCTCGGGCTTGAGAAATCCCATAGCCAGCAGCACCATGTCGCACTCAATGATCTCCTTGTTTCCGGTCAGTTTCATCTGAGGACGGCCGCCGTTAGGATCCGGTACCCACTCCACAGTCTCAACCTCAACGCCCTTCAGATTACCCTTGCCGTCATCCAGGAACTTGTTTGATGTAAGGCACCAGCGACGCTCGCAACCCTCCTCATGGCTGGTTGTGGTCTTGAGGATGTTAGGCCACTGCGGCCAGGGTGTTGCGGGGTTGTAGCCGATGGGCGGCTTGGGCATGATCTCAATCTGGGTAACGCTTACGGCACCCTGACGATGGCATGTTCCGATGCAGTCACTGCCGGTATCACCGCCACCGATAACCAGTACCTTCTTGCCCTTGGCCGATACAGTCTCCTCAGGAGTGAACTGGAATCCGGCCAGACGCAGGTTCTGCTGGGTAAGCATCTGCAGTGCAAAGTATACACCCTTGAGTTCACGTCCCGGAATCTTAAGGTCACGGGCGGTAGGTGTACCGTTTGATATGATGTATGCGTCAAAGCCCTCGGGCAGCTTGTTCAGGTCAACAGGGGTGTTGAACTTGAACTTGATACCCTCCTGCTCCATGATCTCCATACGGCGGTCAATCACATACTTGTCAAGCTTGAAGTTAGGAATACCGTAACGTACCAGGCCGCCTGCTGAAGGCATCTTGTCAAACAGGGTCACCTCATAGCCCAGGCAGTTCAGACGGACAGAAGCAGAGAGTCCGGCAGGACCTGCACCAATGATGGCAACCTTCTTGCCGTTGCGTGCGTATGTCTTGGGCTTGATATAACCCTCACGGTATGCATGTTCAATTATTGAGCACTCGTTCTCACGGATGGTTACGGGAGCATCGATGCAGAGGTTCAGCGCGCAGCTCTTCTCGCAGAGTGCCGGGCAGATACGGCCCGTGAACTCGGGGAAGTCATTGGTTGCTGAGAGCAGCTTGTATGCAAGTTCCCACTTGCCTTTGTATACGGCATCCTGCCATTCGGGCTGCTTGTTGCCCAGCGGGCAGGCCCAGTGGCAGAAGGGTACGCCGCAGTCCATGCAGCGTGATGCCTGCAACTGACGACTGCTGTCGTTCAGCGTCTGCTCAACCTCACTGAAGTCGGCTATTCTCTCATATACTGGTCTATGACCGGCGTCCTGTCTGGGTACGGTCAGGAAAGCTCTTGGATTTCCCATAGTAGTGTCTCTTTAGAATTTAGTAATCACGCTGAACATTATCAATCTTCTGCTGCAGCGCCTTCATACGCTCCTCCTGCAGGATGCGGCGGTACTCGATAGGAGTAACCTGTATGAACTCACCTACATACTGAGCCCAGTTGTCAAGCATCTTCTTGGCCAATGCTGAGCCGGTATATTTGTAGTGCTTCTCAATCAGTCCGCGCAACTCGTCACGACCGGCCTTGTCCTCAATCAGGTCAAGCTCGATCATATCCATGTTGCAGTAGTAGTCAAAGTCATGGTTCTTGTCCCAAACGTATGCAAGACCTCCGGACATACCGGCTGCAAAGTTTCTACCTGTAGTACCTAAGACAACCACGCGGCCGCCGGTCATATACTCGCAGCAGTGGTCACCTGCGCCCTCAACTACGGCTGTGGCGCCGGAGTTACGTACAGCGAAACGCTCACCTGCACGACCGTTGATGAATATCTCACCGCTGGTGGCACCGTAAAGGATTGTGTTACCGGCTATGATGTTCTCAGATGCGTCAAACTTGCTCTCGACGGGTGGGCATATAGCGATGCGGCCACCTGAAAGGCCCTTTCCTACATAGTCATTAGCCTCACCTTCAAGTTTGAAGTTAACACCCTTCATAAGGAATGCGCCGAAGCTCTGTCCAGCCGATCCCTTGAACTTGACGTTGATGGTGTTATCGGCCAGACCGTCATGTCCGTACTTGCTTGCTATCGCACCTGACAGCATTGCACCTGCGGCACGGTCAGTGTTGATTATATCGTATGAAAGATCAACCTTCTTGCCGTTCTCAATGGCATCGGTCGATGCCTTGATGATCTTCTGGTCAAGAATCTGACTCAGGTCATGCTTCTGATCCTCCTTCTTATAGAGGTCACCGTCTATCTTGGCCAACAGGCGGCTGAAGTCAAGACCGCGGGTCTTATCGTTGAACTTGGCGGTATCAATCTCGATAAGGTCTGTACGACCTATGATATCCTCAAACTTGCGGAATCCCATATCGGCCAGCAGTTCCCTTACACCCTCTGCCATATACATGTAGTAGTTGATAAGGTACTGGCTGTGACCGCGGAACTTGGCGCGCAGAGCGGGATCCTGTGTTGCAACACCTACAGGGCAGGCGTTTGTATGACACTTACGCATCAGCAAGCATCCCAGAACGATAAGCTGAGCAGTTCCGAATCCGAACTCGCCTGCACCCAGCAGAGCCATTGAAATGACATCACGCGGGGTCTTGAGCTGTCCGTCAACCTGAACCTCGATCTCCTTACGCAGACCGTTCAAAACCAGAGTCTGCTGAGTCTCGGAAAGGCCGATTTCAGGTGAGATACCTGCATAACGGATTGATGATGCGGGTGATGCACCTGTACCGCCCTCAGAGCCTGAGATAACCACCAGGTCAGCCTTTGCCTTGGCAACACCGGCTGCGATGGTACCTACTCCGCTCTCGGCAACCAGCTTGACGCTGATCTTGGCCTTGGGGTTCACGTTACGCAGATCGTAGATTAACTGTGCCAAGTCCTCGATTGAGTAGATGTCGTGATGAGGAGGAGGCGAAATCAGTGAAATTCCGGGAATTGAGTTACGTGTACGGGCAATGATCTCGTTCACCTTGAATCCGGGCAGCTGACCACCCTCACCCGGCTTAGCACCCTGGGCAATCTTGATCTGGATCTCCATTGCGTTGACCAGATACTCGGCAGTTACACCGAATCGGCCCGATGCCACCTGCTTGATACGGCTGCTCAGTGAAACGCCGTCCACATCATTGTGGAAACGGTCGCTATCCTCACCGCCCTCACCGGTATTGCTGCGTGAATCCAAAGTATTGAGGGCAATTGCGATAGCCTCATGAGCCTCCTTGCTGATGGCACCGAATGACATTGCGGCACCGATAAAGCGCTTAACGATGTTCTCGGCGGGCTCTACCTCATCAATCGAGATGGGGTTGCTCTTGAACTTGAAGTAGTTACGCAGGAACAGCGGCTCCTGACGGTCGTCAACGATAGAGCAGAATTCCTTGAATTTCTTGTAGCTTCCCAGACGGGTTGCAAGTTGCAATGTTGAAATGGCCTCAGGTGTCCATGCATGACGTATACCGTCCTTGCGGAATGCATATTGGCCTATGAACGGAAGCACATCATCGGGCTCGGTCTTGCCGAATCCCTGCTCCTGCATACGCTGAGCGTCCTTGCAGATACCATCCAGGGTTACACCGCCTACGGTTGATGATGCTGTTCCGAAATACTTGGCCAGAAGCTCCTGGCTCAAGCCGATAGATTCAAATATCTTGGCACCGCGATATGAACGTATGGTGCTGATACCCATCTTACTGAGTATCTTCTTAAGGCCCTTGTCAACGGCCTTGATGTAGTTGTTCTGAGCGGTCTCGTAGTCAAGCTGAATCTCTCCCTTCTTAACAAGATCGTCAATCACTGCAAATGCCATATAGGGGTTGACGGCACTTGCACCGTAGCCCATAAGCAGAGCCACATGCATCACCTCGCGGATCTCACCACTCTCAACGATAAGAGCAGTCTGGACACGCTTCTGGATTGATACAAGATAGTGGTGAATTGCGCTGACGGCAAGAAGTGAAGGAATTGCGGCGTGTGTTTCGTCAATGCCGCGGTCGCTCAGGATAATGTAGTTGATACCTGCATCAACTGACTTTTCGGCCTCATGGCAAAGATTTTCTATGGCTTCGGCCATACCCTTGGCACCTTTTGATTTCTCAAACAGGATGGGCAGGACCTCTGTATTGAATCCCTTGTAACGGATGTTGCAAAGGGTATCGAGTTCAGTGTTGGTAAGAACCGGCTGCGGCAGACGTACCATCTTGCAGTGGCCCTCGCTGGGTGTAAGGATGTTCATGCCTACGGCGCCGATATACTCGGTCAGTGACATTACAAGCTCCTCACGGATGGGGTCGATTGGCGGGTTGGTAACCTGCGCAAACTGCTGTCGGAAGTAGTTGAACAGCAACTGCGGACGGTCAGAAAGGACAGCCAGCTGGGTATCGTTACCCATTGATGAAAGCGGCTCCTGTGCAGTCTGACACATAGGAACTATTATACGGTCAATATCCTCACGGGTAAAGTCAAATGCGCGCAGACGACGTGAGTAATCCTTTACGTCATTTGCTGCCTTACGGCCGCTCTTGAGTTTGCCAAGTTCCACACGGCCGGCGCTGAGCCACTCGCCGTAGTTGAACTCACTGGCCAACTTATCCTTTACCTCATCGTTGCGGAATATCTGTCCGTTATCGGTATCTATAAGCAGTATCTTACCGGGCTGAAGTTTGCCTTTCTCCGTGATGGTGGCGGCATCCACATGGATGCAACCGGCCTCGGATGCCATTATGAGCATGCCGTCGGATGTGATAAGATAGCGTGACGGGCGCAGACCGTTGCGGTCCAGCATACCTCCGGCGTAACGGCCATCGGTAAAGAGCATGGCGGCGGGTCCGTCCCACGGTTCCATAAGTATTGAATGATACTCATAGAAAGCCTTGAGTTTGTCGCTTATGGGGTTTTTCTCATTGAAAGACTCAGGGATCATCATGGCCATTGCATGCGGCAGGCTCATACCTGAACGTACAAAGAACTCCAGCGCATTGTCAAACGAAGCACTGTCGCTCATATCGGGCTGTACGATAGGATGAATGTCCGATACACTGCCCAGGGCCTCCGATGACAGAACGCTCTCACGGGCCTCCATCCAGCCACGGTTACCGCGAATGGTGTTTATCTCGCCGTTGTGAGCCAGCATTCTGAAAGGCTGGGCCAATGACCATGTGGGGAATGTGTTGGTGCTGAATCTGGAGTGCACCATTGCAAGACCGCTGGTAAAGTTGGGACTGCTCAGGTCCGGATAGTACTCACGGAGTTGGGTCGATGTGAGCATACCTTTATATACCATGATGCGGCTTGATAGTGACACGATGTAGAAATCGTGGTCACTTATGCGCTGTTCGGTATGCTTGCGGATCTTGTAGAGAAGTGTGTCAAGACCTTCAGTCTGGGTGGCACCAGTCACGAATATCTGCACTGTGCAGGGCTCGGTTGCTCTGGCAGCCTCACCCAGGATATTGCTGTTTACCGGAACCTGGCGCACGTTTGACAGTTCCAGACCCATCTTGGCAGTCTCCTCACGGATAATATCAAGGTACTGTTCCTGTTTTGACTTGTCCTGCGGCAGGAATACCAGTCCTGTACCGTAGTGAAGACGCTCCGGAACGGGAATACCCTGAAGCAGAATGAACTCATGAGGTATCTGGACCGTGATTCCGGCTCCGTCACCTGATTTGTTGTCGGCTGCCTCGGCGCCGCGGTGCTTCATGTTCTCAAGCAGCGTCAGGGCCTCATCTACAAGCTGGTGCGTCTTGTTTCCCTTCAGATTGACCATCATGCCTATACCGCAGGCATCATGCTCGTTCTGGGGATCATATAATCCCTGTGTCTTTTTCATCAGATATAACTATAGTAAAGTTAATGCAACGGTTGGTTTTCTCAAAACAGATCTTCCCACTATCCGGGGAAGACCTGTAGGTGGGGCTCCATCAGTTGATAAAGAGGAGCTCACGATACTTGGGCAGCGGCCACATATCGTTGTCCACAATCTCCTCAAGCTTATCGATGGTCTTGCGGAGCGGGAACAGGCTCTCTGCAATATCGTGATATGCAAGTGCCTTCTTGTACTCGTCCTCGATGGCGTTGGCCTTCTTGCGGGCCTCAACCATTGCGTCAACCTGCTGACGCAGATCAGTAACGAGCTCCGAGATGCTGGTTACTATACCCATGCTCACACCGGCCATAGCTGAATACTGCTTGCCGAACACATCCTTCATAAGATCGATGTTCTTGAGCAGTTTGGTCTGATAAGCAAGCGCTGCGGGAATGATATGGTTGATTGCCATACGGCCAATCACGCGGCCCTCAATCTGTACCTTCTTGGTATATGTCTCCCACTTGACCTCGTTGCGGGCCTCAAGTTCCTTCTCTGAGTAAACGCCCAGCTTGGTAAAGAGGTCGATAGCCTTCTTGGTAGTGAATGACTTGAACATCTTGGGTACGTTGGTCTCAACATCCAGACCACGTTTCTTGGCCTCCTTCTTCCACTCATCGGTATAACCGTTGCCGTCAAAGCAGACAACATCGATTATGCTCTTGATGATAGGCTTCAAGGTATCCATGAAAGCAATGTTCATGGGCTTGCCGGCCTTCATAGCCTTATCAACATCCTTCTTGAAAGCAATCAACTGCTCGGCAACGGCTGCGTTCAGGGTTGTCATGGCACCTGCGCAGTTGGCGCTTGAACCTACGGCACGGAACTCAAAACGGTTACCCGTGAATGCGAACGGCGATGTACGGTTACGGTCGGTGTTATCAACAAAGATCTCAGGGATCTCAACCAATCCAAGAGACTTGCCCTTCTTTCCGGCAATCTCGATGGGAGTATCGGACGGAACCTCAAGCAGTTTCCTCAGAACTGATGTCATGGTCTTGCCAAGGAATGCCGATACGATTGCGGGAGGTGCCTCGTTGGCGCCCAGACGATGTGCGTTGGTGGCGGTTGCGATAGATGCTTTGAGCAGGTCATTGTGCTTCTGAACGGCAGCCAGAACGTTTACAAAGAATGTAACGAACTGCAGGTTACCCATGGCGTCCTTACCGGGAGCAAGCAGCAGTGTGCCGGTATCGG
This sequence comes from Bacteroidaceae bacterium, assembly GCA_017530735.1. Classification (GTDB taxonomy): domain Bacteria; phylum Bacteroidota; class Bacteroidia; order Bacteroidales; family Bacteroidaceae; genus Colenecus. Next base: position 14,878 of record JAFXMB010000023.1, read on the forward strand.
TACCAAGTGACCAGTTGTTGTGCTTACCTGAACCGTTGATGCCGTCAAACGGCTTCTCGTGGAACAGAACCACGAATCCGTGCTTGCGGGCAATAGAGTTCATGGCGTTCATCATCTGCTGGTTCTGGTCGTTTGAGAGGTTGGTCTCACCGTAGATGGGAGCCAGCTCGAACTGGTTGGGTGCAACCTCGTTATGACGTGTCTTAAGAGGAATACCCAGTTTGTAACCGGCAATCTCAATGTCGCGCATGAATGCGGCAACACGTGAAGGAATGGCACCAAAGTAGTGGTCATCCAGCTGCTGGTTCTTGGATGATGCATGACCCATCAGGGTACGGCCTGTAAGCATCAGGTCGGGACGGGCTGCGTAGAGGTCCTCATCAACCAGGAAATACTCCTGCTCCCAACCCAGGTATGAGATTACCTTGTTTACCTTGGGGTCAAACATACGGCAGATAGGCAGAGCTGCGTCGTTTACAGCCTTAAGGGCCTTCTTAAGCGGTGTCTTGTAGTCAAGAGCCTCGCCGGTATATGATATGAATACGGTAGGTATGCAGAGTGTGTCATCCTGTATGAACACAGGTGATGTGGGATCCCATGCTGTATAGCCACGAGCCTCGAATGTGGCACGGATACCGCCGCTGGGGAATGATGATGCATCGGGTTCCTGCTGTACGAGAGCCTTGCCGTCAAAAGTCTCAATCATTCCGCCCTTTCCGTCATACTCCATAAATGAGTCGTGTTTTTCGGCAGTACCGTCGGTAAGAGGCTGGAACCAGTGAGTAATGTGTGTAACGCCGTGCTCAAGAGCCCATGTCTTCATGCCTGCGGCAACGCCGTCGGCAGTTTCACGATCCAGATGAGCACCGTTGTCGATGCAGTTGACCAGAGCATTGAAAGTCTTGGCATCAAGATACTTGTGCATCTTGTCACGGTTGAATACCAACTCTCCGAAATAGTCGGAAATCTTTCCTGCAGGTGTCTCCACAGCAGCTGCCTTCTTCTTGAAAGCATCCTGCACCACATCAAATCTAAGTTTACTCATAGCTTTATGTTTTTGGTGTTTTTATTTGTCTGCGTACAAAACGATGCAAAATTAAGCATTATTACTACTTTTTGTACACAAAACGTTAATTATATTCTCAAATTGATACTTAAAATATGTTTAAATCAAAATATTGTCACTTTATGCACTTATTTATAGGCATTTTCATGTACACCCTTTACCGCACGTCCGCTGGGATCGTTCAGTTTACGGAAACTTGCATCCCATTTCAGAGCCTCTGCAGTAGAGCAAGCTACGCTTGGAACACTGGGTACGCAACGCGCGGCAGACTCGCTGGGGAAATGCTCCTCAAATATTGAACGGTAGTAGTACTCCTCCTTGTTCATGGGGGTGTTTATGGGGAAACGCTCTGCTGCATGAGCCATCTGATCATCGCTCACTGCGGCCGATGTAATCTCCTTCAGTGTATCTATCCAACTGTAACCCACTCCGTCGCTGAACTGCTCTTTCTGGCGCCATGCAACGCTCTCGGGCAGCATATCGGCAAATGCCTCACGTACAACACGTTTCTCAATGCTCTTGCCGGGACACATCTTTGCCTCAGGGTTCAGGCGCATTGCAACATCCAGGAACTCCTTGTCCAGGAAAGGAACGCGGCCCTCAACACCCCATGCTGCCAGTGACTTGTTTGCACGCAGGCAGTCATAAAGGTGCAGTTTTGATATCTTACGCACGGTTTCCTCGTGGAATGCCTGCGCATCGGGAGCCTTGTGGAAATAGAGATAACCTCCGAATACCTCATCGGCCCCCTCGCCGCTCAGTACCATCTTGATACCCATGCTGCGGATCACGCGGGCAAGGAGGTACATGGGAGTGCTGGCGCGCACCGTGGTAACATCATATGTCTCAATGAAGTAGATCACGTCACGTATGGCATCCAGCCCCTCCTGTACCGTATAGTTGATTTCATGGTGTACTGTACCTATGTGGTCGGCAACCTCGCGGGCCTTTGCCAGGTCGGGAGCACCCTTCAGGCCTACTGCAAACGAGTGCAGACGCGGCCACCAGGCCTCCTGCTGGTCATCGGTCTCTACGCGACGTGCGGCGTTTTTCTTGGCAATGGCCGATATCACCGAGCTGTCCAGACCACCGGACAGAAGCACTCCGTAAGGAACATCGCACATGAGCTGACGCTTTACTGCTGCCTCAAGGGCATCGTGCAGTTCTTTTATATCGGCCTTGTTATCCTTGACGGCATCATACTTGAACCAGTCACGGGTCCACCAACGCTCTACCATTCCAGTGCGGCTGCTCAGGAAATGTCCCGGCAGGAACGGCTCGTACTCAGTGCAGATACCCTCAAGAGCCTTAAGTTCGCTGGCTACGCAGATATGACCATCCTTATCTTTTCCTATATAGAGTGGAATAACGCCTATGGGATCACGGGCAATCAGGTATTCATCACGTTCTGCATCGTACAGAGCAAATGCAAAGATACCGTTCAGGCGCTCCAGCATACGGATAAAGTCCTCCTGGCTGGCTCCGGCACGTACTGCATCGCGGTAAAGCGCCAGGATAACCTCGCAGTCACTGCCGGTACTGAATGTGTATCGGCCCTCATACTCGCGGCGTATTGCCTGATGGTTGTATATCTCACCGTTTACGGCCAGCACCTGCAGACGATCCTCGCTGAAAAGGGGCTGACCGCCCGACTGAGGGTCCACAATACTCAAGCGCTCGTGTGCCAGTATGGCTGAACCGCCGCACCATATACCGCTCCAGTCCGGACCACGGTGACGTATACGGCGACTCATTTCCAATGCCTGCTGTCGGAGCTGCTCTGACTGCTGCTTAATCCTGAAGATTGAAACTATTCCACACATAGTATTTATTGTTTTTGTTGTTTATCCCTCTTGCGGTATGGAACAAAAAAAAGACTGATCAAATTGACCAGTCTTTTATGTTTTGTTCTGTATTTACCTGAATGATTAGCTTTCCCGCTGGCCAAAAGAAGTAACCATCCGAACCTGATTATTATTCTGGTTCTGATTCTGCTGGTTATTCTGATTATTATTGGCGGTGTATGCCAAAATTCTAGCCATTGATCTTGTTTTTGCTAATTACGAATGCAAAATTACACACTCTGTTTTTATCCACCAAACTATTTGGCTTAAAAATATCACTTTATCGTAAAATTTTTTGTGGCGCTGACATTTTGCCACCTTTATATATAATAAGGTTGCATTTTGTCAAATGTGTCACTTTGTGTATTCGCGGGGAGTGAGGCCGGTCATTTTCCTGAACAGGCGGGTAAAATGCTGCGGGTAGTCAAATCCCAGCAGGTGTGCGGTCTCATTGATGTTGTGGCCGTTCATCAGAAGGTTCTTGCCCTGCTCTATCACGAATGAATGTATGTAGCCGATGGCCGTGCCGCCGGTAGCCTTACGCACCACATCGCCCAGGTATCGGGCCGAGTATGCCAACTGGTCGGCACAATATTGTACCGATGGCACTCCAAGGTCCAATTGCCGCTGCTCATAGTAGTAATCACGTAACAGGCTGTTGAATTTTTTAAGCAGGTCCGATGAGTTCTTGTCCTCCTTGGAAAGCTGGCGCAGGTATATCCTGTTGCAGTATTCCAATATCAGGCGGATATATCCGAGTATCACTGTTCGCAGCGCAGGCGAATCGGCATTCTCCTGCAACTCATGCCGCAATTGTGTAAGCAACTGGGTTATCCTGCCCCACTCCGATGTCTCCATCACCAGCGTCTCGGTGGCAAAATATGAGAAGAAACGGTAATCCTTCATCCTGGGCTCCAGGTCCGTACCGTGAATGAGTTGGGGCGAGAACAGCAATGCCCATCCGCTCAGGTAGAGTTCCTCGCCATCATCCTCACGGCCGCCTATCTGGCCGGGCTCCACGGCAATGATGGAGCCGTCGGCGGCATCGAACATCTTCATGCCGTAGGTAAGGTTCTTGGGGAAACTGCGCTGGACAAAGAGCCCGTAAACGCCGTACCGGTTCAGGCTGGAGTGTATTGGCGACACTTCGTCGTAATGTACGATACTTACCAACGGATGCAACACCGGAGCGTTCACGAATCGGCCGTAAGCATTAGGATCTGATACCTGCAGGATATTCTTCATAATGCCCGTAAAGGTAGAAATTTTGTGCAAAATACGCAATAATATGCGAAATTGGTAGAAATCAGGCAAAAATCGGTAAATTACTCTCTTTCTTGTCCGTTACCTTTGTATCGGTAATCAAAACTTACAATCGTATGAGACAGATTCTGATTATTATGACCGCAATGCTTATGGCTTGCTGCTCAAAGGAGAGTGAGATGACAGCCCAGGATACATTAGATTATAAGATGAATATTACAATTTACGGACAGACTAAAAGTGTTACTCTTGTGGAGAATGCAGCCACTAAAACTCTGATAGAGAAACTGCAGCAGGGCCCTGTAACCGTGACCTTGAACAGCAGCGGCGGTTTTGAAATCTGGGGCGCACTGGGATTCTCATTACCCACCAGCAACCAGCAGATAACGGCCCAGCCCGGCGATGTAATACTCTACAACGGCAGCAACATCTGCATATTCTACGGCTCAAACTCATGGAGTTACACCCGTCTGGGCAAGATTGACGGTCTGACAGGAAATGAGCTGAGCACGTTCCTCAAGGCAGGCCAGAGCAATATCAGTGTTACGCTTTCGCTTACATCGGACGTGACGGCAATCAATGACATTCATCATTTACAAGACCAGAATGAATTCTATTCATTAAGCGGTTATAAGGTGAAACATCCATCCAATGGTATATTTATAAGGAACGGTAAAAAAGTAGCATTATGAAAAAGGTAATAGTAATCTCCACAAGCTTGCGCGCCGGCTCCAACAGTGATATGCTGGCCGACAGGTTTATTGACGGCGCCAAGTCCGCCGGAAACAATGCAGAGAAGATCTCTCTGGTGGGCAAGAACATCCAGTTCTGCAAAGGTTGTTTCGGCTGCCAGAAGTTGGGCCGATGCGTGATCAAGGACGATGTGAACGACATCATGACCAAGGTACTCAAGGCCGATGTCATCTGCTGGGCCACCC
>JAFXMB010000024.1 GCA_017530735.1 Bacteroidaceae bacterium
GCGGAATGCATCGTGTGTCCAGATGAACTTGACGGGGAGCTCCATGAGAGCGGCCATACGTACGGCGGGCTTCATGTAGTCTGAGAATACAAAGAAGGTCCCGCAAGCGGGGAAAACACCACCGTGAAGAGCCATACCGATGCAGCAGCAAGCCATGGTGAGCTCAGCTACGCCAGCCTGGAAGAATGCACCGCTGAAATCACCCTTAACCATGTTGTGGGTAAACTTGAGGAAACCGTCGGTCTTATCAGAGTTGCTCAGGTCAGCACTTGCGCAGATCATGTTGGGAACCTGCTGTGCGAGCTGACTCAGAACAGCGGCCGATGCAGAACGTGTAGCGTCATCGGGCTTCTGCTGAACCTTGCTCCAGTCAACCTTGGGAGCCTTGCCGCTGAACCACTCCTTGAGGAGGGCAGCCTTCTCAGGATTTGCCTTCTCCCAGGCAGCCTTGCGGGCATACTTGGCGTCCATGATCTTACGCAGTTCCTTGGCACGGTCAGCATAGAGTTTCTTGACCTCGGGGAAGATCTGGAAAGGATTCTCGGGATCACCGCCCAGAGCCTTGATGGTGTTAACGTAAGCGTCACCGCCCAGAGGAGCACCGTGAGTCTTGCAGTTACGCTCGTAGCTGCTTCCGTCGGCCTGGAGGGCACCCTTACCCATGATGCACTTACCGATGATAAGGGTCGGTTTGCCGTTGGCGTTCTGAGCCATTGTCAGGGCACCGCGGATCTGGTCTACATCGTTACCGTTTATCTCATATACGTTCCAACCCCATGCGCGATACTTGGCGGCTGTGTCCTCGGCGGTTACGACCTTGGTCTCGGTTGAGAGCTGGATATCGTTTGAATCATAGAACATGATGAGGTTGTCAAGACCCAGAGTACCGGCAATACGGCCTGCGCCCTGTGAGATCTCCTCCTGGATACCACCGTCAGAGATGTAAGCGTAGATCTTGTGGTTCATTACCTCCTCACCCAGTACGGCTGCCAGATGCTTCTCAGCGATAGCGGCACCTACTGCAAATACGTGGCCCTGGCCAAGGGGACCTGAGGTATTCTCGATACCGCGTGCAACCTCCAATTCGGGGTGACCGGTTACGGGTGAGCCCCACTGACGCAGTGTGGCCAGTTCCTCCATTGAGAACTTGCCGGTGAGTGCCAGCTGTGAGTAAAGCATGGGAGCCATATGGCCGGGATCCAGGAAGAAACGGTCACGACCCTCAAACTTCATGTTGCGGGGATCATACTCCAGGAACTCGCTGAAAAGCACGTTTATGAAATCAGCGCCACCCATAGCACCGCCGGGGTGACCGGACTTGGCCTTCTCGACCATGGACGCAGCCAGAATACGGATATTGTCGGCTGCCTTGTTCATCAATTCTTTACTGTTCATTGCAATATATGTTTAGTTTTGAATTTGCGTCTTTGATTTAGCGCAGTAGCTTGCAAATTTAGGCCTTTTTCCTTACTTTTGCAACATTAAAAATCATACTGACCTAAACAAATGAAGAAATCAATTCTTATCAGCCTGGCATTGCTCCTTCCGCTGACCCTGTGTGCAGAAATCACCAAGAAAGAAGACATCAACAAAGACAACCTCTACAAGTTCAGAGGAAGTATGTTGCAGTACGTTGATCCGGGAGTCACCTACTCAAAAGCCCCCAAAGGATTCAAGCCTTTCTACCTGAGTCACTACGGCCGTCACGGTTCACGTTACCTGCTCAACACACCGCAGTACAACGACCCCTATTCAATACTTAAGGCGGCCGATGACAAAGGCGTTCTGACCGAATTCGGAAAGGATGTGCTGAGACGTCTTGAGATCATGGCCAAGGATGCCGACGGACACCTGGGAGACCTGACATCGACAGGACAGGCCCAGCACCGCGGAATTGCCCGCCGTATGGTACGCAACTATCCGGAGATATTCAACAAGAAGACAACCATAGTAGCCCGTTCCACCACTTCACACCGTGTAATGGCCAGTATGACTGCCGCCATGATGGAATTCTCAAGCATACTGCCCCAGATGAAGATTGACTACAACTGCAGCGATTTTGACAGAGGTTACATGAACTCTGAGGACCGTGCCATCAACAGCGCCAAGAACAGCCGCGAGAGAAATGCTGCAGTGAATGCCTTCAACGCAAAGCACAATAATCCGGAGCGTCTCATGTGCGCCCTCTTCACTGACACCACATTCATCACCCGCTATCCCAGAACATCTTCAAGTTCACGCGCCGGCATGGCAGGCGGAGGTCAGGAGACTACAACCACCAGCGTTTCGACATCGGACCGTTCAGACGATCTCTACACCAAGATCTATGACATTGCCGCAAACATGGGCAGTCACGACTATCTGGGATTTGACCTGGATGACGTATTCACATTCGAGGAGTGGTATGACTGCTGGCTCCAGAACAATCTGTACTGGTATTCGGTATCAGGTTACAACGACCTGACCCAGAATCTGGTTCCTTACGGCCACGCAACACTGCTTCAGGATTTCCTGGACAAGGCCGATGCCGCTCTTGCAAGCGGAACACCTGCCGCCAACCTGCGTTACGGACATGACACAGCCCTCTATCCCCTGCTTTGCCTCATGGAGGTAAATGACTGCGCATACGCTCCCAAGGATATTGAGGACCTGGCCAACAAGTGGGTCAACTACGATATAGTACACATGGGCAGCAACCTGCAACTCATATTCTTCAAGAACAAGAAGGGCACCGTTCTGGTAAGAGCCCTGCTTGACGAGAAAGAGGCAAAACTTCCGGTTGAGTGCTATAAGGATGCCAAAGGCGTCGAGTACCCCTACTTCTACGAGTGGAACAAACTTGAGAAATATTACCGCGACATCCTAGCCAAGTGGACAAGAATCAAGGCCGAACTCTGATGCAAAGATTAGCCATAGGAATAGATATAGGCGGTCAGTCCTCCAAGTGCGGAGTGGTGACCGAAGATGGGACCATACTCTGCCAGAGTGTGGTCACGTCATTGATTGACAGTTTTGACGAGTATCTGGAACTGCTGGCCGGCACCGTAAAGGAACTTATACGCAAGACAGCCGACCGCGGCGTTGCTGTAGGAATAGGTATCGGAGCTCCAAATGCTAACCGTCTGGATGGCACGATCCGATACGCGCCCAATCTGAGATGGGCTCGTGGTGCTGACGGCAAACCCGGAGTAATATATCTGGCAGACCGGCTCAAAGAGGCAACCGGTCTTCATGTAAGGATAACCAACGATGCCAATGCCGCCGCCCGCGGCGAACGCACCTACGGCATAGCAAAGGGCATTGATGATTTCATAATGCTCACCTTAGGTACAGGCGTGGGCAGCGGAATCATATCACACGGACGTCTGGTTTACGGCCATGACGGTTTTGCAGGCGAACTGGGTCACGTATGCGTGGAGCAGAACGGACGCCAGTGCAACTGCGGACTGAAAGGCTGTCTGGAGACATACGCAAGCGCCATGGGTGTAGCACGCACTGCACGCGAGTTCCTTGAGAAAGACTCAAGGGAGAGC
>JAFXMB010000025.1 GCA_017530735.1 Bacteroidaceae bacterium
CTGAGGTTTGACGCCCTGATGGGTGGCGGTGCGGCAAGTGCTTTCCGCATGAACCTGGACGGTGAGGGCGGCGCTACGATAGCCGGCCTGGAGATCCCTGCCGGTGACAGCCTGTTCTGCTTTGTATCGGTCAACATCACGCAGACTGAGCAGACAGAGTTGTTCAGCGCGTTTGATTCCATACTTTTTGTGCTGGAGAGCGGTGCGGTGCAGTGCGTCCGCTTATCGGCCCGGGGACAGAATGCGGTAAGACTCAGGGGCCGCAGGATTGAGGCCGATGAGACTCTCTCGTCACGGCTTCCCTACATAGTTTATGACAGCCTGTATGTGGCTGAGGGCGTTACTCTGACGCTTGCTCCCGGTACAAGGCTTTACTTCCATAAGGATGCGGTGCTTGACGTGGCCGGCCGTCTTATGGCTCAGGGCAGCAGGGACAGCGTGATAGTGATGCGCGGCGACCGCCTGGACTATCTGCTGCCGGATGTTCCTTATGACGTGCTTGACGGACAGTGGGGCGGCATAAGGCTGCGCGATTCAAGTTACGGCAACCTGCTGCAGTGGTGTGACATACACGGCGGCAGTTGGGGCGTGCTTGCTGACAGTGCCGATGCCGGTCAACTGAAAATCAGCATCGTTTCAAGCGTCATCCATAACGTACGGATAAACGGAATCCAGGCCGAAGGATGCCGTATCAGGGTGGCCAACTCACAGATTACCAATGCCGGCGTGACATGCGTGGATATCACGGGCGGATGGTCCGAATTCACCTTCTGCACCATAGCCGGATTCTCGCTCTGGAGCATAGGCAGCCAGGCTGTGCTGCTGAGTGACCGTCGCGGCAGGACGGCAGTCCCGTTCCTGGGTGCAAACTTCCGCAACTGCATAATTACCGGCCGTCATGAATCGGAACTCATTACGCAGTTTGCCGATTCGGTAAAGGATACCGCTCCCTACAGCGTCAGCAATTCGCTTCTGATGGTAAGGGATACAGCAGATACCCGCTTCAGCAATGTGGTGTTTGAGAACCGCAAGGCTGATGTGTTCGGTCCGTACAATTTTGTTGATAACAGCATCAGGGGCTACCGTTCCGTGTTCATGCTTGATTCCCTGTCACCTGCACGCGGCATTGCCGATTCATTATCGGCCGTGTGGCCGGTTGACCTGGCGGGAGTGCCCAGACCTCCGGTGGGGGCTGATGCCGGATGTTTCCAATTTAAACCTTTAGAGTAACAGATGAAACGACTTCTCCTTTTCCTGATTGTTTGCAACCTGATTCCCCTGACGTTATGCTCGCAACAGCGCATGACTGTAATGTTCCTCAATTCCGAGAATCTGTTTGATACTGAGGATGATCCCCTCAAGGACGATGATGACTATACCCCTGACGGAATCTATCATTGGACCCGCTCCCGTTACCGTGACAAGCTGGATGCCGTAGCCAAGATAATAGTGGCGGCCGATGAGGACCAGGCACCTGCACTGGTGGGCCTTTGCGAGGTGGAGAATGAGTCGGTGATAACTGACCTTACGGCGCACTCCGCGCTGCGTGAGGCAGGTTACAGGTTCATTATGACAGACTCACCCGACCGTCGCGGAATAGATGTGGCGCTCCTTTATCGCCGCAGTTATTTCCGTCCGGTTTGTCAGGAGTCACTCCGTGTGAATCTTAAACCTTACGGCGGAGGATCCACACGTGACATACTGCATGTAACCGGAGTACTTGAAAACCTTGATACTCTTGATGTCTATGTCTGCCACTGGCCAAGCCGATACGGAGGGGTGGAGCAGAGCGAGCCGTTGCGGATGTGTGCATCACGCAGGGTACGGGCATCGGTTGACAGCGTTTTTAACGTCCGCCGCAAACCTTATATATTAATTATGGGTGACCTCAATGAGGGGCCCGATGATCCCGCAGTACGCCAGGGATTGGGAGCAAAACCCTTTATTAAAGGTGCTCAAGCCGGTGACCGTGAACTTGTGACAGTCATGGATAGGCTGGAAGACGGAAGTTACAAATATGACGGAGAGTGGGATAAATATGACCAGTTCATCATGTCAGGCTCATTTACAAACGGGCTGGGGTGCACTGAACTACTTGGTGCGGAATACATGTCCCTGCCTTTCCTTCTTACGGACGATGACGGCTATGGCGGAGTTAAACCTTTCCGTACATATAACGGCCGCCGGTATCAGGGCGGTTTTTCCGACCATCTTCCAATCAAAATAGTTGTGGGTTTCTGAGTTATCTCGGAAATAAAGACTATATTTGAAAACTTTTTGCGAACCGAATACTTAAACCTAAAAACTTACAATAGCATTATGAAGAGTATCAGATCATTCGTTACGGCTGCCTTAGTCCTGGCAGTTGTTCCCGCAATGGCACAGAAATCAATTCCTCTGGTTTATGACCAGGAATTTGCAGGAGCCAAGTATCCCGCACCGGCTTTCCCGACAGTTGATGAAGCTACAAACCTGGAGACCCTGCCCAACCCGTTTGAGTTCTCAAACAGCAAGAAGCAGGTAAAGAAGTTCAAGGATTGGGAAAAGCGTCGTGCCGAGATTGTACGTGAACTCCAGCACTACGAGATAGGTGAGAAGCCTATGATCGGCAAGGAGAACATTGAAGCTTCTCTTGAGAACAATATGCTGATCGTTAAGGTTACCCGTAACGGTGAGACTCTTGAGCTTTCAGCCAGAATCACATATCCTGAGGGTGACGGCCCGTTCCCCCTTATGATCGGCGCATCAAACAACAGCCTGCCCCGCCAGTTCTTCAGCGACCGTAAGATCGCTACCATGAACTTCAGCGAGCGTCAAGTAAATAGCTACTCACAGATGGGCGGCTTTGGCGGCGGTGAGAAGAAAGACGGCCGTGGCACTTACAATTTTGACCGTCTCTATCCCGAGTTGGTTGACAACGGTGCATATGCAGAGTGGACATGGGGTGTAAGCCGCCTCATTGACGGTCTGGAGATTGTAGGCGCTGCCAGCAAGATTGATATGAAGCACATCGGTATTACCGGCTGCTCATATGCTGGTAAGATGGCTCTCTGGTCAGGTGCACTCGATGAGCGTATCGCCCTGACAATCGCTCAGGAGCCCGGTGGCGGCGGCGCCGCTGCATGGCGTGTATCACAGACTCTGGGCAATGTCGAGAATCTGGGTAACACCGATGACCACTGGTTCAAGAAGTCCATGTGGGACTGGAAGGATGAGAACGTATCAAAGCTTCCGTATGACCACCACGAACTCTGCGCTCTGGTTTGCCCGCGCGCTCTCCTGGTACTTGGTAACACTGACTACGAGTGGCTGGCTGACGAGGCCGGTTACGTATCATGCGTAGCTGCCCGTGAGGTATGGAAGAAGTTCGGTATTGAGGACCGCATGGGATTCTCAGTTCAGGGCAAGCACGGTCACTGCCAGCTTCCCAGAAGCCAGTATCCTGAGGTTGAGGCCTTCATCGACAAGTTCCTGCTCGGCAAGGAGGATGCCAACACCATCATCCAGTTCGTTGACGAGACTCTTGTAGACAAGGAAGTCCAAAAGTGGATTCCCTGGGCACAGGTTGACTTTAAATAATTAATTTATTGCAAAATACACCGAGGATGGCTCTACGGAGTCATCCTCTTTTTTTGTCCTCCATAATTAATATATATTAACAACATCTTATAAAAAATGTCAAAGCTAAATGATATGTTTGTAAATCAGATTAAGGACTAAACTATTATAATAACCTACCAATTATGAGAAAAATCCTCGTTGCCATTGTAGCGTTGCTCATGTTGACGCCACTGGCACTGCGTTCCCAGAACGTAATGACCGTCCACCTGAAGACCGGCGAAGTGGTGGACCTGGCGTTCAAGTTCCAGCCGGTAATTACATTTACAGAGACAGAGGCGGTACTGACCACAACGGTCAACGGCGTGCCTTTTGTCGTAAAGTATCCTCTTGCGGGTCTTACCAAGTTCACATTCTCTACAAAGGATTGGAATGATCCTACTGAAGTGGAGCAGGTTGAAGCCCGTGACGTGCAGTTCATGATAGAGGACTACACGGTGACCATAACCGGAGCCAAACCTGAGATGGTTGTCCGTCTGATATCATCCGACGGTCGCCTTATCAACTCCTACAAGACCGATAAGGAGGGCTCTGTATCATTCAGCATTGCCGATCAGCCAACCGGCACTTACATTATCAATTCTCAAGAGATTACCTTTAAACTATTGAAAAAATGAAACATAAATCATTCCATCCGGCCTTAAAGAGATTGTTTGCCGGAATAATGTTCGTTATATGTGCCGTGTCTGCATCGGCTCAGGCTTATTACCTGAATGTGTATGACAAAAACGGTAACAGGACCAAATATCTGATTTCAGAAATAGATAGCGTCAAACTCTCTTACGAGAAGGAGCCTGTTGCAGGTCTGGAGTATGTGGATCTGGGCTTAAGTGTAAAGTGGGCCTCATTCAACATAGGTGCCACCAATCCTTATGAGCCGGGTGATTTCTTTGCTTACGGTGAGACTGAAACAAAGAATACATACACCGTCCAGACTTATAAGTTCCACAATCCCGATACCATTGACGGATACACCAAGTATAACTTCCATAGCAAATACGGACCTGTGGACTACAAGTACAGGCTTGATATGGAGGACGATGCCGCACGTGTAAACTGGGGCAGCGACTGGCGTATGCCTACCCTTGAGGAGATGACCGAACTTGTTGATAAGTGCAGATGGGAATGGATATGTGACACAGTCACCAAGAATTTCAAGGGCTATAAGGTAACCGGCCCGAGCGGCAACTACATTTTCCTGCCGGCGGCTCAGTATATCAACGATGATCCTACTGCCAACGGATACGTGGGAAGCGGTGTGGCAAGTTATCTTTCCAGTTCACTCTTTCCCGGAGAAACCTGGCAGGCAGCCGGACTTGACATAGAATTTGAAGAGTATGAAGGTCAATGGTGGTCTGATTACTCCATCATGCCGGAGGGCCGAATGTTCGGAGAGATGATACGTCCGGTATATTCATGGCAGACTCCTGAGAACGTAAGTCCGATTACCCGTTTTGCCCTTCTGGAGACGGCTGTAACCCTCTCAGTAGGACAGAGGTATGAACTTGAGTTCGATATGGACTCATCAGCATGGGCTATACCAGATATGAGAGTACCCAAAGGCCTGAAATACTACGGTGACACGGGTATTGAAGCAGTTCTGCCCGGAACATATACCATAGCAATCAATTTCGGAGAGTTCAATGCAGAACTGACCGTTACTGTTCCTGAGCCTGAAATCGTGGCTGAGGCAGTAGACCTGGGCTTAAGCGTCAAGTGGGCTACTTGCAACCTTGGTGCAGAAAGCCCGTACATGTACGGTTACCATTATGCATGGGGTGAGACAGAGCCTAAGAGCAGTTTCACTATCGACAATTACAAATGGTTCGATGTCCCGTCAAAAAAATATACCAAGTATACCTTTGATACGGATTTCAAGACGGTTCTTGATACTGAGGATGATGCAGCCAGCAAACTGTGGGGCGGTGACTGGCGAATTCCTACCATTGACGAGATTGGTGAACTGTTGAATAACTGTAGTTGGGAATTTGTTCAGGAAAGAGGCGTTTACGGTTACAAGGTAACCAGTAAGGTTCCCGGCTATACTGATAAGTCGATATTCCTTCCCGCCGCAGGTTATAACGACGGAATCAATACCGATTACGTAGGTTACTATTGGTCCTCACAGCTTTCAGATCCTGAATCTGTTGCCTATTACCTGTTCTTCAATTATGTCGGTACTCTAGGATACGGTAATTATTACCGTTACCAGGGTCGCTCCATACGTCCTGTAACATTATTCGATGCATCTGATGCAGATAGCCTCATGCTGGATCAGACTGACCTTACATTGAACGTCGGAGACAGTTATGAACTGTTACTGATGGGTAAGACTGCATCCGGCAAATACATTCAGGTAGGAGGCGGTGTATGGTCATCGGACTATGAAGAGGTAGCAACGGTTAAGGACGGCGTAATAGTTGCCGAGGGAGCCGGAGTCTGCAACATATCGGTTGTAGTAGGCAATGATACCCTTACCTGCTCTGTTACGGTTTATGATCCCGATGCTGTTGAATATGTGGACCTGGGACTCAGCGTGCTGTGGGCTACCCGCAATGTCGGTGCCCAGAAACCTGAGGATATAGGCGGATACTATGCATGGGGTGAGTCAGTCCAGAAGAGCGAGTATTCCAGCATGACTTACTCATGGTACAGCGGAGATTCCATAAAGAAGTATAATATCGCGCCGTCAAAGGGAGAGGTGGATAACAAATACCGCCTTGATCCTGAAGATGATGCGGCAAGAGTCATAAAGGGTGACGGCTGGCGTACTCCAACCCGTGAGGAATTCCAGGAACTGATGGACAATTGTAACTGGATACCTACTGTAAAGAACGGAGTTAAGGGATTCCAGGTAATCAGTGTCGTCAATAACAACAGCATATTCATGCCGCTGGCCGGTGAGTTTTGGGATTCTGACACTCTGGGTCTGGGCGAATATGCTTACTACTACTCAAATACGTTGGACCTTGGCATTGGTTCATATAGCCAGGCCGCATATGCAATCAGCATGTACATAGATGCCTCCGATTATGACTGCTATGAGGATACATACAGCAGGAGGGGAGGTCTGCCTATCCGTCCGGTTTATTCCACAGATGATTATCCTCAGAATGTGTTGGAAGTTTCAGGCATAATCCTTGATGATCACAAACTGTCCATTGAGACAGGTGAGTCATTTATGCCGTATGCCGAAGTGGTAGAAGCATCAGGTGCCGAAATGCACGCCCTGTGGAAGTCTGACAACATTGCTGTAGCAAGAGTTGCCGACAACGGAGCTGTGCTTGGCATATCAGAAGGTCAATGCAACATTATCGCTTACTATGGAGACTATGCAGATACCTGCGTTCTGACGGTAGTGGAGTCTGTTCCTCTGATAGAGTATGTTGACCTGGGTCTGAGCGTTAACTGGGCCACATGTAACATCGGTGCTTCAAGTCCTGAATACATTGGTAATTATTATGCTTGGGGTGAGACCGAAACCAAGAGTACTTTTGAGTGGTCAAATTACAAGTTTGCAGATGGCCCGGATTTCTTGATGACCAAGTATTGCTCCAAGCCCGAATACGGTCTGAATGGCTTTACGGATGGCCTGATGACATTGACTCCCGATGATGATGTCGCTCATGTAACGTGGGGCGGAAATTGGAGAATGCCTACATATGAAGAATTCAATGAACTTATTCAGAACTGTTCATTCAGATGGGGTTATATGAACGGAATGACAGGTTATACTGTGACCAGTAAGGTAGAAGGATATACTGATAAGTCAATATTCCTTCCCTCTTGCCAGGATGAAGGTCAGGTGTTCCTGTGGACAAGTTCAGTAGGTATTAACAATAACAGTTTCGCATCATTGCTGTACGGAAATTCATTGCGTTATATCATTGCCCGTTGCAACGGTATGCCTGTACGTCCGGTATGCAGCAAGAATGTACCGGCAGAAGATCCTGTCGTGCAGACTGACGTATTTACCGTCAAGGTAAAAGATTACGTTGAGGGTCAGATTCTGAATTATGTATCACCCCGTATTGTAGCGGATCCTGACGATGCCGATAACAAGTGCATTGTAGTGTCAACTCAGCCCGATCCATATGCAGACTACAGCCAGGAATTCTTCATTGTCATAGATGAGGAACTTAAGTTGGGTTATGATGTAACCATATCATTGCGTATCAAGGCTGACCGTCCTCAGAGTGCAGCTCAGGCCCTTCAGCAGTACTCTCCGGGTCAGTATAAGGGTGCAGCTCCGTTCAAGGCCCCCGATATTGACACTGTATGGACATATTATGAGTGGACATTCCCCGTTACTGATCTGGATATAACCACCTATGACCTGACTCTGTCAAAAATTGACGAGGGTAACAACATCTACTTTGATGACATCAACGTGGTTATCAATAAGCATGAGCCCGTGGCTCTTCCGCAGGATGTGGCTCTGACAGACAACTTTAAGGTAACCGTGAAGGATTACATTAACGGTCAGACCGAGTATTATGTATCACCTCGTATTGTAGAGGATCCTGACAGTGCAGAAAACAAGTGTATTGTAGTGACTACTGAGCCAACTACACTTGCATATTCCAACTATAACCAGGAATTCTTCCTTGTCTTGGATGAGGTTCCTCAGGGAGGTAATGAAATCACCATATCCATGCGTATTAAGGCGGACAAGCCTCAGGAGGCAGCGCAGGCTCTTGCTCAATTCGGACCGGGTCAATATCATTCTGCCGCTCCGTTCAAGGCTCCCGCTTTTGATACTGTATGGACATATTATGAGTGGACCTTCATGGCCCCGTATCCGGGTATTTCGACCTATGACCTGACATTGACAAAACTCAATGAGATTAACAACCTTTACTTTGATGACATCAGTGTGAGAGTTGTAGATACTTACCAGGGCGGTCTGAAGATGGATACTACCAGTATGACAGTGGATGCAAAAGATAACGTATTCAGACTGAAAGTGCAGGACAAGACCGGTTTTGACTACACAAATTTTGCAGACTGGACTTCAAGTGACAGTTCTGTCGCTGTTGTATATTCTCCCGGATATATGTCAATCAAATCACCTGGTACAACCGTCATTTCAGCAAGTTTCCGTGGTGAGACTGTATATTGTGACGTTACGATTGAGCCAAGCAGCCAGATAACTCCTTCCAAGGGTATCTACCTCAAGGTGAAAGAGTACGTTGACGGAGTTAATCAGTCACAGTTGTCAGAACCCCGTATTGTTACAGATCCGACGGATCCTATGAACAAATGCGTTATTGTAACATCCGAACCCAATCCCCAGTCTCCGTATACCACCCAGTTCTTCATTGAGTTGGGCGATAATTTCAGGATGATACCGGGTCAGATTGCCGTTGTCAAGATGAGATATAGGGCCGACAAGCGTCAGAATGCGTCATCAGTGGCTCTTGATGAGAATCTGGATTATCTGGGAGGTTCTATGGGCAATTTCACAATGGACACTGTATGGAACGAGCGTGAGAGTAGGATAGAATATATCAATAACTGCAAGTATTATGTGATCAGCCTCTCTGATCTTGATGAAGGCAACAACTGTTACTTTGATGATATCAGTGTAGATGTAATTGACGGATATAAAGGCGGTCTGCGCCTTACAGAGACCAGAGCTGTAGTATATTCCGGCAAGAAGTATTACAACATCGGAGCAATGGACAGCACCGGTTATTACTGCACAAAATATGCAGAGTGGACATCAAGTGATACCACTGTTGCTGTCATGAACGCTAATGGACAGTTAAAGTTCAAGACAACCGGTTATACCACTGTTACCGCCAGTTTCCGTGGTGAGACAGCAAGTTGTATAGTTAGGATTGTAGAAGATGAGCCCATTCAGTCAGACAACTTCACCGTCCTGGTAAGGGAGTATCTTAACGGCGCTGTTCAGGAGAATTCGGCTCCCCGTATCGTGGTAGATCCGTCCGATTCGTTGAACAGATACATAGTATTCAATACCAATCCCAATAAGGACGCCGAGTATAACACTCAGTTGTTCATTATTCTGAATGATGATGTTGAAATCGGTCAGGATCAGGTTGCTGTGGTTAAGATGAGAGTTAAGGCCGATGAGGCTCAGTCTTCACCTTCAGTGGCACTTGATGCCAATTTCGGATACTTGGGAGGAGCTTGGCAGAGCAACGGTTATATTGAATTTGGAACCAGATGGAGCCAGGTTCAGAAAACGGCGCAATATCATGACGGTCTCAGGATGTTTGCCCTTAACCTTTCTGCATTGGGTTCCGGTAACACCCTTTACTTTGATGACATAACAGTGGAGATAAAGGATGCCGAATAAATGAAAATGAAAATGACCGCTCAACCGAGCGGTCATTTTTTTTATATTCATTTATTGTGGCAGGCTGTCTACGTAGTCTTTAATCGCTATCGCGGCTGCGCGGGCATCGTTCACGGAATCCCATATTGACATGGGACGCTTGCAGGTGCCAGCTGCAAAGAGACCGGGCTTGCCGGTGTCGTTGTCATACAGGTGCGGGGCTACGGTCTTTATGAATCCGTAATCACCGCTTATTCCGCAGGCCTGACCCAGAGTCTTGGTGCCGCATGAGGCCTCCATACCTACCATCAGAACAAGCAGGTCGGTAGTCATCTTGAGCGGCAGTCCCATCAGGGTATCCTCACTCTTAAGTTGGACACGGCCGTCGAAGGTGGCTGCGGCTTCCGATATACGTCCGCGAACAAAACTAACACCGTATTTCTCCTGTGCGGTGCGGTACATCTCCTCAAAGCCCTGGCCCCACATACGCAGGTCCATGTAGAAGACCGATGCCTCACATTTGGGCAGCTGCTTGCGAACCTCGATGGCCTGTTTTACGGCTGTTACGCAGCATATCTTGGAGCAGTAGTGATTGCCGCTCTTCTCATCACGGGAGCCTACGCACTGCAGGAATGTTACGCGCTTGGGCTCATCGCCGTTGGCGTTCAGGATCTTGCCGTGCTTGATCATCTGCTCCATATCCAGTGATGTGATTACACCCTTGTAGATTCCGTATCCGAGTTCCTCCTTGCGGTGGGCATCGAATACCTGATAGCCGGTGGCAACGAGAACTGCATCGGCCACATAAGTCTGCTCCTTGCTGTCAATGAGTTTCCACTCGGTTCCCTGCCATTTGAGGTCTGTTATCTCTACGCCGAATACGGTTGTAATGCCGTCGGCCAGGAGTTTACCGCTCAGATCATCGGCTATCTCCTGGGCAGCCTGGAAGTTGGGGAACAGGAATGCCTTGTCCTGGATGTTCTTGAGCGGAGTCTCGGACTTTTCAAAAAGGGTTACCTCAATACCGTTGCGGGCCAGTACTGATGCGGCCTCTATACCGGCGGGGCCGGCTCCTATTATAGCGACTTTTTTCATAATCAAACTTAGACTAAAAGGTTCTCGGGTTTCTCCGGGGCACGCAGTATCTTGCCGTCGGCTGCTCTGTATTTGGCCTTGGGGTCATACGGTATGCCTATCTTGTCAAGCAGGCGCTCGGCCTGTACCTGATGTATCTGCAGGCCCAGTTCCCACGGGTCATAACCAAGCAGAAGACCGGCCATCTCCTCATAGGTGAGTACGGGTATGCCGTAACCTTCACGGTCATAGGTCTTGTGCTCCATCTCGGCTATGGTGTACTGCCAGCGGTCCAGGAACATGGAGCATCCGGGACAGTTGGATACAATGAAATCAGGCTCGTAGGGCTCCATGGACTCCAGTTTCTTCTTGGTGTTGGATACGGAGTAGCCGCGGTTTTCCTGTACCAGATACTGGCGGAACCCGAATCCGCAGCAGTGACGGCGCTCGGGATAATCCACAACCTCACCGCCCCAGGCCTCAATCATACCGGCCAGAACGTATGGGAACTCAGCCTTACCCACACCCTTGTCGGGGAATATCTTGGCGTAGTGGCAGCCTATGTGCTCAACTACCTTGAGAGGACGGCCGGTAAAGCGGTTTACCAGACGGTATTTCATCTTCTGGGCCAACTCGTTGCGGAAATGATAGATCACGTCCGACGGGTGGGCTATGTTCTTGGGTATGTTGAACTCGCGCTTGCAGGCCTTGTAGAGGTTCTCACGGGTCTTTTCCAAGAGCTCGGGATGCTCCTGCCACATATGGCACATCTCGGTGAATACGCCGAACGATGTTACGCATGACGGTACGTAGTTCTCATAGCCGTGCTCTGTCATGAGTGAGAACAGGCGGGCCACCACTGTCATCGTGGTCTCCAGTGGTACCACATCGGTATGGTATCCTATGCCGGTGCAGGTGTGCTGACGGAAATCATCAAAGATATCCTTGTTCAACTCTTCACGGAGCATACGCAGGAATGCTGTCTCAGAACCTGGGAAAAAGGTCTGACGGATGCAGCTGCGCTCATAGAAGTAGTGGTCATCAGCTATGGCTTTCTGATATTCGTTCCAAAAACGGTTCATAATCTTTTCAGTTTATAAGGTTCTCTGCCACAATCTCGGCTATATCCCTTACAGGATAGTCGTTGGTGGCATGCTGGAACGCTTTCTTGCACATGGGGCAGGCGGTTGCTATGGCATCGACCGGCTTGCTGGTAAGATTCTCAAGCGATGCGTTCCTTATTTTGGTCTGCTGCTCAATGCTGAGTTTGGTGTCACCCAGGTTGAATCCGCAGCATACGCTCTTTTCACGCTGATAGCGGGTTTTCTGCAGGTTAGTCACGGCACTGAGCACATTGCGCGGCTCATCATAGATTCCGCAGCCGCGGCCAAGTTCACACGGGTCATGATATGATACCTTGCGGTCATCGTGACGAACTTTTAATCGGCCCTGTTTGATGAGCATGTCTATGTACTCGGTGTGGTGTACAACGGGTATGTTAAGGTTATACTCCTTCTTGAATGACTGGTAGCAGATAGGGCAGGAGGTTACCAGCATGGTGGCTCCTGATTTCTCTATCAGGTCTGTGTTCTTGCGGCGCAAATCGGCAGCCTGGGCGGTGAATCCCTGCTGCTGCAGCGGACGTCCGCAGCAGATGGTGGCCAGCTTGTCCATGTACCAGTATTTCTGGTCGGCAGCGGTGAATATGCGCTCCATGGACTCGGTTATGCCGGGAGTAAGATGTGACATACATCCTCCAAAGTAAGCCACACGGCCTATGGCGTTGAACGGAGTCTGTTTCTTGTCCAGATATACGTAATTGCCGGTGGTATCGATTGCTCCCTTGGCGCGTGTCTGACGGCGCAGGGCGCTCAGGTCTATGCCTACCGGGCAATCGACCGTGCATCGGTCACACATAAGACAGTTGTCGGCAATCATCTTAAGGCGGCTGCCGCGCTCCTGATTGCGCAGGCTGCGGATAAGATAGACAGACTGAATTTCATGATTCTCAAGCACACGGTCTATGGGACAGCCCGATATGCACACACCGCAACGTGAGCAGGCGTTGAGTTCAAACAGCGTGTAGCCTGTCTTGCCGGTCTCCTCACGGACACCTATCTTACGGAAATATATAAGGAGCAGTTCCGTAAAGATGTGCATGTAGCGGGTGAAAGGCATGGTTACAAAGAACACGCCCAGCATGAGCGAGTAGAGCATCCAGACCGATGTCTCCATGCCGCGTACAATCATGGGATCGAACAGGTTGCCTACCGCCTGGGTAAAGAATCCGCCGTTGCCGTACAGACATGCCGTAATGGACTCGGCAAGCAGACGCATGGGGAATATCATCCACAGCGAGAACTTTGAGAACCTGTCTATGATGGTATGCTTGGTGGTGCGGCGCATTCCCAGAATCTTGGACCAGAATATCTTGATGATGGCCATGGTCAGGCCCAGGAACACATACAGAAGCAGTGCGTCCATCAGGTTGGAGTAGGCCTTGTGCTGACGGAACGATGCCGGTGCCTTGTGTACGAAATAGCGGTAGAATATACCTACATAGAAGGGACGGTGATAGTGGATTCGGGCTATGCCGTCCTCTGTCTCAACACGGTAACGGCGCTGGTTCAGGTACTCGGGGTTCTTGTCCTGACCTGTGTTGTAGATGTGCCAGCCGTTCTGCTGCTGCAGTTCATGCACGGCCTCGATAGATTGCTCATGCTGCATGGTGTAGAAGGCGTCGCGGCTCTCGATGGCACCCACTACTATAAGCAGAAACCAACCCAGGGCGTATGCCTGGTGCATGATACCCAGCAGCAGGTTCTTTTTGAGAATGCGTACATGGAGCAATCCCTCACGTATCATCTCCCAGATGGCGGGGAATATCTTCCAGGAGTACCAGTTGCTGCGTATTACCTTACGCTGCTCCGGGCTGAACTTCTTGATCCAGCGTATGTACTTGTAGATGATGATGGCAAACAGCAGTACCGTACCTATCAGGAACGGTATCACAAAGTCATTATACGGATATGCGTGTATCTTCATGGCGGCTTACTGTTTTGTCTCGTCAAGGATCTGACGCATATTGATAATGAGTGACCTGAGGTTTACCCCGCGCGGGCAGACCAGGGTGCATTTGCCGCAAAGCATGCACTTTCTTAATTCCTCGTCCAGACCTGCGTACTCTCCGCGACGGAAAGATGTGTGTACGCGGCGTATGCTGAATTCGGTAAACTGACGTGCCGAGCATGTGGCACTGCAGCATCCGCACTGGAAACAGCGCTTGAACGATGGCTCACGGTCCAGCAGCATGTGGTAACGCTCCAGCGATACCTTGTCCATGTTCTCCGAGCGCGGAGTCTTGATGGCGAATCCGAACTTATTCATTGTGCGGGCCGTTTTTTATGGAATCATGGAAATCCATTCCTCCGGTTACGCGGAATATGTTGCGGAGTTCCTCCATTGTCTCAGGGTTGATAGTGCGCAATGCACCGGCTCCCTCGCCGTGGTAGTTGGCTCCGAATTTGGGCGATACAGCCTTGATATTTTTTACATACCATTCCCATACAGGTCCCTGCTCGGGGTGTTTCTCGGGGAATACCACATCGGGATGTACGCAGTAACCTATGTTAAGTATGTTGTCACCTATGCCGGCCATCAGGTCAACCTGCTGCCGGCCCATGTGGCTGTCCTTGTAGTAACCCATATCCTGTGATACCTTGCGCAGTATGTTGATTACCGCTCCGGGTATGTTGCCGCGCGGGCAGCGGGGCTTGCATGACATACACTGACCGCAGTACCAGATGGTGTCGGAGCGCAGCAGTTTCTCTACCTGCTCCTCATCACCACGCTGTACGGTGTCGCATATGCGGCGGGGGTCATAGTCGTAGAACTCGGCGGCAGGGCAGATGGCCGTGCATATGCCGCAGTTCATACATGCCTTGAGCGAGTCCTCATATCGGATATCGGACTTGATAAGATCAATCAGATTGCCCATATTAATCAGTCAAATTTCTTGCGGTTCATCTTCATGGCGCGGAACAGCAGCTTGGAGAGGGGTTTCTCGCGGTTGCGGTACAGAAGGTTGATGTACCAGCCCAGTTTCTTGGCAACCGATATGCGGTAGGTCTCCACGAACTCAATCAGAGTGCCGTCCTGGTCCTCGATGTATGTGAATCGGCCCGATGCGTCACCCATGGCAAATTGCTTGCCGTCGGGGCAGCTGTCAACGGTGAAGGGGTGTCCGTGATCGGCGCACCACTTGCCCAGGGCGTCCATGTTAGTTACGTCAAAGCATATCTGGATGAATCCGGGATCGCCCCAGTAGCGGCCCTCGAATATCTTGCGGGGCTCGCGGTCACGGCACTGTACCAGCTCTATGTAACCGGTGGGGAATATGGGAGCGAATGCACCCTTGTTGGGCTGTGACCACTTGAGCAGCGTGCGGCGGAACTCTCCGTCACCGCCTGCCAGAGGCTTGAGATCGTCAAAATGGCCGTATTCGTTGTAAATAACCTCGTTGTATCCCAGGATATCGGAATAGACGGTGCGGGCCTTGTCCATATCGGTCACACCAATCATGCAGCCAATCATTCCGCCAAACTCCTTACCCTCATCCAGAAGCAGGTAGTCATCCTGTACGGCCTGGAACCAGTTGCCCTCAAGGTCGGTGATGTAGAATGTCTGCTTGCCGTCGGGACCGGTTACAATGGGGCTTACCTTGTCCCAGCGCTCGCTGGCGAACTTGTGGGCGCTCTCCACGTTGCGGCATTTTACCTTGGCGCAGAATATACCCAGGTCACCTACCTGGATCTGGAAATCCACGGGTTTGGGCTTGCGCTGTGAGTACTGCCAGATCTCGAATCCGCCGCCGCCCTGCAGGTTGATTGCGATGGCTGCGTGACGCTTGCGGGGGTGTCCGCCGGTGTAGGGGAGCATGCGCTCGGCTACGGTATCATCCTCGAGTACGCGGATATCGACACCGAACATTTTTATGAACCATTTCCATGAATCATATACTGATGTGGTACCTACGCCCACCTGCTGTATTCCTGTGATAAAGAAATCTCTCTCCTCCATAATCTGATATTTTAAGTTGCAATATTAATCATTTTATGCGGCTCTTCCAACCCGTTTCAAAACAAATAACTACATTTGTCGAAAACAAAATCAAAGGTATAAAGCTATGAAACTTACTCCTCTGCTTCTTGGTCTTGGAACCGGTGAAATTATCCTTATAGTTCTGGCTATATTGCTCCTGTTTGGGGCCAAGCGTATTCCCGAGCTTATGAAGAGCATGGGCAAGGGTGTAAAGAACTTCAAGGAGGGTATGAAGGAGGTGGAAAAGGAGATTAACACTCCTGCCGATGAAACCGCTGCAAAAGAGCCGTCCAAGGACGCTGAACCCGAATCCAAGTAAAAAACTGTTACGTCATGGCTGCCCTTGACGATAAGCCTATGACTTTCTGGGACCATCTGGATGCTCTCCGGGATGTGATCCTGCGTGTCCTTGCCGTTGCCGTGGTGGGGTTTATCGTGGCGTTCTGTTTCAAGGAGCCGCTTTTCAGACTTATACTGGCCCCAAGCACTCCTGATTTTATCCTCTACAGGTGGATATCGGCCCTGGCGGGTTATATGGGCGTGGATGCATCGGCCCTTCGGGATTTCAGTGTGGACCTGTTCAGCACCACGCTTACCGCGCAGTTCATGATTCACATGAAAATGGCGTTTTATGTGAGTCTGGTGGTGATACTGCCTTACACGCTGTATGCCCTGTTCGGGTTTGTGAGCCCGGCGCTGCACCAGAACGAGCGCAGCAGTTCAACCAAGGTCGTTGTCTGGTCATACATTCTGTTTATGGTGGGCATTGTGCTGGACTACCTTATTATTTTCCCGCTGGCATTCCGCTTTCTGGGCACCTATCAGGTGAGTGAGAGCATTCCCAATGTGATTACGCTGGAGTCCTACACCGACTTGCTGGTTACTCTGACCCTGCTTATGGGAATACTCTTTGAACTCCCCATCCTGGCCTGGTTCCTGGGTAAAATGGGCATAATAGACGCCGCCTTCATGAAGAAGTACCGCCGTCACGCCATCGTGGTAATCCTCATCATCGCCGCCATCATCACCCCCACTACCGATGTCTTTACGCTGACGATAGTTACATTACCCATATACCTCCTCTACGAGGTGAGCATAGGTATAGTAAAACAAAAAAAGCTTGCTGAGTGATTATCAGCAAGCTTTTTTATTGTTACCTGAACAGTATCGGTTTGCGGTTCCTGATGTAGATTTTGCCGCGCTGCATATCGGCCTCATCTATCTGTCGGCCTTTCAGGTCGTATATGACATCGGCTCCGGAGTTACCGATTATCGGGCTGACATCGGCCTTGATGGATTGATACTGGTCGTAGGTGATGTAGGTTACGGTTACTGATCGCGATGAGCGGTTGTAAATTACTACCGGAACGCCTTGGTCTTTTTGTGCGGTGACATCAATCTCCAGCTGGCCGTCTATGA
>JAFXMB010000026.1 GCA_017530735.1 Bacteroidaceae bacterium
TCACCGTTAAAGGCGTTGGTCCACAAGGTCTTGCGGTATGAGCCGTCATTGTCAATTATCTCGTTCACCACATCCCAGGCATCGATCTTGCCACTGAAATGGCCGGCCACGGTCTCAATGTAACTGCGCATGGTCTCAACCATCTCGTCATGGCTCTTGGGAGTGCCGTCGGCATGGTTGAAAAAGAAATCGGGGGTCTGGTTGTGCCATACAAGAGTGTGGCCGAGAGCCCACAGTCCGTTGTCCTTAGCAAACTGCACGTACCGGTCGGCCGCCTGGAAGTTCCAGCGATCGGGTGACGGGTGAAGCACCTCGGCCTTCATATCGTTCTCGGGGCTTACTGCATTGAACTGCTGCAGGATTATCTGGGCCGACCTGCTGTCACGGCCGTTTACTATACTGGAATTCACGGCGCATCCCATCTTGAACGCATCGGCATATGCGCCTTTAAGCGTCTTCTGCGCAGATGCAGTAATGGTGCACATCAGAAACAGGGCAAAAACTACTGTAATTCTCTTCATTATTCTGATTATTCGGTTAGTATGCAAATATAAAAACACTATCTTTGACAACACAACTAATTGCGCCTAAATATGAAAAGAGTCCTTTCTTTGTTTGTCATCACCTGCTTGATGATTTGTTCATGCAAAAGCAACAGCGGTCAGCAACCGGCATCATCGGACCAGGCTTCATCGGACCAGACAGAAACGCCGACCGGCATGGCGGCAACAATCCTGGCATTTTACAAAGCCTATTGTACTGAATTCGATGGAGAACCAAAGACAGACTCCATTCTCTCCGTTTATTGCACCGATGAGCTACGGGAGTATGTAATGGATTGTGTCGGTGAGTATGACTTTGTTTTAAACGGAGGAATATATTCTGAAATACACACAGAATCTTTCCGCGTTGTCAAACAGAATGAGAAATACATTGTCCATTTTGAGTACACCCCATGGCCAGTCAGAGATGAGCCGACAATGGATTCCGTATATGTTATTGTCAATAAAGAGAATAAGATATCATATATCATAAGACCACAAGACAACTACCGCATTCCCAATGCTTACAGCGCCATCAGCCCCAATTCCTATTTCTTTTATGAGTATGTTGACCTGGGCCTGAGCGTCAACTGGGCAACCTGCAATATCGGCTCATATCCCGACTACCCTGAATGGCAGGGTAAACATTTTGCATGGGGTGAGACCCAAACAAAAGATGATTTTGATAAGGACAATCGTTTTGCTGCACGACAAAGCTATTATTTTGATGGCGGCATAACCGTTCTGGAACCTTGCGATGACGCAGCATCAGTGCTATGGGGACCAGAATGGCGTATGCCCACAAAACAGGAATTCCAGGAACTCATGGACAAATGCACATGGGAATGGACAAAACTTAAAGATGATGATTGGGGATTTAAGGTGACCGGAACAAACGGAAACTCAATATTTCTCCCTACCGGAGGATTCAAAGTAGGAACCCAATGGGTGGGCTACAGTGACCGTCTGTATTATTGGACCAGCACATGTAATGCAGATGACCCCACGGATGAACCGTGCGCATGGGAGTTTGTTTCCATGCCGGAAAGAGGAAATAACGGCAGTCAAAACAGATATCATATTATAACTTCCATTTTCCTTAAGCGTCAGGTGGGAAACAACATCAGACCGGTTACAGAAAAACCGTTCATTCCGATTGAAGATATAGCCCTTGACAAGAAAAAGCTGGAATTGGAAATAGGTGATGAATACATTCTAACCGCTTCATTCATCCCTCAGGACGCCAGCAAAAAGACTATAAGGTGGAACAGTGGCAATTCGGCCGTTGCCTGCGTTGACAGGAACGGAAAGGTTACAGCCGTTTCAAAAGGAAAGTGCACCATAACAGCCGTTTGCGGAGAGTTTAAAAAGGAATGTCAGGTAACTGTCAAGTTAACCAAAGACTACGTTCCCATACGACTGGAGGAGATTACTACCATATATGAATTCGGAAAAGAGGTAGACAGTTCCTTAATTGACGGTTTAACAGATTTTGCAGATTCATTGGAAATGAAAGAGATTTTCAAGACTCATATAGGTGACGAATCAAACGGATTCGATGTAACATTATCCAACTTTACCGATGAGGACTGGGAAACTGAACCCGGTGATTTCTGTAAGATAACGATTGAGACCGCAACAGGGCAATTCCAATTCAAGAACTGTGACTGGGTTAGCCATTATCTGTTTGAAAACAAATATTTCCACTGTCTTCCTGTAGGCAAGTCACGTTATCTGCTGTTCCTGAGAGGTTTTGATTACGGATGCTGCCCCGGAGTCCTGACCGTACTGGCAATAGATGAAACCGGCGCACGGGTAATCTATAATAAAGAGTGTCAGTTTGATGAATTAAACAGAGAGCCTTTCTCCATAACAACTGAACACTGGTATTCAGAGTCTGTCTCAAAGTATGATATCAAATACTCCACTGCATATAACCTGTTTGTAGAGGACGGCGCTCTTAAGATAAAAACCGTTGAACTACTGCGCGAATAAAAGCGTATCTTTGCAGCCGTTTTAGAACAAGACACGCATGGAAAGGTTCAAAAAGGTTGTAAAGCAGGCAATACCAAGGGCATTCAAGACGATATGGTGGATATTCAAGATAACCGCCATCGTTTCTTTTATAATGTTCCTGCTCAAATATACCGGAATACTGGCTTGGATTGCGGCTGCAGTGAGTCCCGTGTTCCGTATTTTCGGACTGCCGGGTGACGCCTCACTGGCCTATGTGAGCGGATATTTCATCAACGTATACTCGTGCATTGCGGTGGTATCGACCATTGACCTTACCGCACGCCAGATTACCATACTGGGTACAATGACTTTGGCAGCCCACGCTATGGTGGTTGAGACTGCCGTTCAGAAAAAGACAGGAGCGCCCGCATTATATACTGTGCTTATACGCACCCTGGGATCACTCTCTCTGGGTATCATCATGAACCTGGTTCTGCCGGGACGTCCCGTATATGATGCCGCAGCAGTCAATCTTTCCGAGATACCGTTCTTCCAGATACAGGGTGAGTTCTGGCCCATGTTCATGGTATGGTTCAAGGGCCTGATGAAACTGGCCGTTTGGATGACGGTGCTTATTACCCTGCTCAACATCATACAGCGCGCATTCTATGAGTACGGCATCATGAACTGGATATCCCGCCTGTTCAGCCCGCTGCTTACGCTGTTCGGTCTGCCCAAAGAGACATCGTTCCTATGGATTGTAGCTAACGTTGTGGGTCTGTCGTACGGATCGGCCGCAATCATGGATGAGATGGAGCGCGGTCAGATATCGGACCGAAGCATCCGCCTGCTCAACACACACATAGGTATATCGCACAGCAACCTGGAGGACCTGATGCTCTTTGCAGCCGTCGGTGGCATGTGGTACTGGATGCTTCTGTTCCGCTGGGCCATGGTCACCATATTGGCCTGGTCGCTAAGGTTATACTTTAAACTTTCCAGCCGATAACAAAAAAACTCCGATTCAAGCGAACCGGAGTTTTTTGATTTACAATTCTGCGTTCTTGGGAGTGCGGGGGAACGGAATAACGTCCCTTATGTTCTGCATTCCGGTAACGAAGAGGATGAGGCGCTCAAAGCCAAGACCGAAACCGGCGTGCGGGCATGAACCCCAGCGGCGGGTATCCAGATACCACCACAGATGTGTCATATCCATCTGGCGGCGGTTGATCTCACCCATCAGCTTATCATAATCAGCCTCACGGACTGAACCTCCTATGATCTCACCAATCTGCGGGAACAGAACGTCGGTACCCTGCATGGTGGGAGCGGGAGCCTCAACACCCTTATAGCCGATGGAGCCGCCGTTAGCGGTAGCCTCATTCTGCTTCATGTAGAATGACTTGATGGCTGTGGGATAATCGGTCATGATAACCGGCTTCTTAAAGTGCTCCTCAACCAGGTAGCGCTCATGCTCAGAGGCCAGGTCATCGCCCCAGTTGCAGGGGAACTCAAACTTCTTGCCTTTCTTGATTGCATCCTGCAGTATATTGATACCCTCGGTATAGGGAAGACGTACAAATGTCTCTTTCAACACACCGTTAAAACGCTCCAGAAGAGTCTTGTCAATCATGTTGTTCAGGAACTCCAGGTCATCCTTGCAGTTGTCAAGAGCCCA
>JAFXMB010000027.1 GCA_017530735.1 Bacteroidaceae bacterium
GCCGATGGCGTCTCCATACCCACGATGCTTTTCTTCCGATACGCGCTATCGGTCGTAATAATGGCTGTGTGCATGAAACTGAAGGGAGAATCCTTCCGCGTAAAGGCCAATGAGTTCAGGCTGCTCGTGGTGCTGGGTCTGCTGTTCTCACTGAGCAGTCTTTTCCTGTTTGAATCCTACAGGTTCATACCATCCGGACTGGCTACAACCTTGGTATATCTCTACCCCATTTTTGTGGCGCTGATAATGGTGGTGCTCAAGTCTTACCCCAACTGGCAGACTTGGATTTCAATTGCCGTAACGTTTGTAGGTGTGATTTTGCTGAGCCTGCCATCCGGAAAACTGTCGCTCCATGCAGGTGGAATGATTCTGGCTGCTCTGTCGGCCCTAAGTTACGCTTTATATCTGGTAATAGTAAACCGCTCCACACGCATCAGCCACATATCCAATCACACGCTAACATTCTATGCATTAGCCGTTGGAACCGTATTGTTCCTGTGCTATCAGTACACCAGCCATGTGCCATTCATGAATGGAGTAAGCACCTGGAAATCAGCACTCAACCTGACCGGTCTGGCCATATTCCCAACCATGATCTCACTATTGACCCTGGCCATCGCCACCCGTTACATCGGCCCCACCCGCACTGCTATCCTGGGAGTGTTTGAGCCCGTAACCGCCATACTCATCGGCACACTGCTCTTCCTGGAGCCCATCACCCCACGCATGGTCATCGGCATAACCCTCTGCCTTGCCGCCGTCCTCTTCATGTCCGTCCACCGCCCATCAAAATAGTACCAATGGGGCCTGACCCCTTTGGTATCATTCGCTCTTGACCACATCGGCCGGATTGGTCCGTGAGGTGACTATGACGCGGTGACCCACAGTCAGCAGGATAAGCACAGCCATACCCATCAGGACCGATGCATATATCCACCAACTCACGGGAGCCGTCTTGGCAAACTGCAGCAGCCAGGGTCTCAAAGCGATAGTGCCTGTTGAGAATGCCAGGGCCGATGCCACCGCAAGCGCCACGCCATACTCCTTGAGCAGGATATAAGAGATCTCTGCAATCTTGGCACCATGCACCTTACGTATGGCTATCTCACGACGGCGCTCCTGACAGGACAGCGTAACCACCATATAAACGCCGGACACAGCTATCAGCATACAGGCAACAGCCAGAATCAGCATTATCTTAAGCAGATTATCGGCCGGCTTTATGAATTCTGACAGCCAATCGTCCATATATGAGCATTTTACATTTAAAGGCGCATCCTTAAGAAGGCTGTCCAATGCCGTAGAGAACTCCTTTCGCATATCGGGATTGATCGATACGGTCATTCCATGGTTGCCATTGTATTCTCCCCTACGGTACAAGCCCATCCAGTGTTCCTGCATATTGTTCACCACAAGCGGAATGGGATCGGACAACGGACCATCCAGATACACATCCCCTATTACCGCCACGATGGTTTGAGAGAAACCTTTGCGCTCCGCATGATAAACGGTCTTTCCCAAAGGATCTTCAAGCCCCAGTTTACGGCACACATTCTCAGATATTACTATCTCATCCGTTCCGATAACATCCGGCAGACTGCCTGCTATAACCTTAAATCCGTATGCATTATTGCCCACGTTGTCTATAGGCAACTCTGTAACGCTGACCTTGAGAGTATCATCAGGGCTTACCTTTAAAGAATATCCTTGAGTATACTTGGTAAGGGACAATAAACTATAGTTCAGGAATCTGCACTCATTAACCATGGGCAAACCATTCAACTCTGTCTTGAGCCGGTTAAGGAACTGTTCACGTGTCTGTGCTATATCCTGCTTTATAAGAACCTGCTCATCCCATTCAGGTGGCTCCATGTAGTTTACTTTGGTCCAATAGATATCATCATCACTTCCCACATCCAATACCGCCACACCATTGGTCCCTATGCCCCAGAATTCACTGCGTACAAAATTGAGCTGATGTATTATCACTGCAGTAAAAAGTATGCAGAACAGGCTGATGGTTAACTGCACCGTCAAACCGGTAATTCTGAAACGCCTGTTGCGCGAAGTTCCTTTTGTCATAACTGCGCTCAGCGATCCTTTCAGCATATAGGTCATTGAAATGACACCTGCAATCATCGAAAGCGCAAATATCACCGCCATGACAGCCGCGCATCCCCATAATATCCGGACGGGCAGACCTCCTATCAGGGTATACTCCGAGAACGGATCCTTAACCCACAGTATGACAACTATAGCAATGGAGAGTGCTATCAGGAACATTACAGCCAGTTCAACACACATCATCTGTAACAGTTTCCTGAAAGATGATCCGCATGAAAGGCGCAGTCCCATCTCCTTTCTTCTGCCAGTGATACGTGACACCGTCAGAGTGATACAGTTCACCACTGCACATAATATAAGGAGCAGGCTTATGAGCATAAAGATCCTGATATGTCTGATATCCATCGGACCCTTTATATTCTTGAGGTGTAACTTGCTCACATTGGTCAGATTCAGATCGTATTTGTCGTGGAACTCAGCCGTGAACTTATCTAAATCAACACCTTTGCGCACCTTGATAAATCCCATTGGACCGTCATTTGACATGCGATAGTCATTCACATATTCATCACTCCATTCTTTTGGCGTGAAGCCGATGTCATCCAAAGGGTTTTTTATGCGGAATATCTTATTATTGGCGTTACGGGATACTTTCAGGAACGAATGGTTGATGTCGCTAAAAACGGCAACCACTCTGTTACCGGTTTCATCGTCATCATCACCCATCATTGTTATATTGGACAGTATTCTGTTATACTGACCTACTGTCAGCAACCTGCCTATGGGATCAGTATTACCGAACAGTTCCTTTGCTACGCTTTCTGAAATTGCAACGCCATTCTCCTTTGTCTGTTCCAAATCACCTGCCACCGCTCTTATTCCGAACATCTTCACAAAATTATCATCCAGACTCATCAAATTTGCCAGGAGCAGATTAGCCGTGCCCACCATCTCGACCTGTGGATCATTGGCGATTATGCTCAGTGCTATTTTATTTACCGGAGTATAGACCTGATTCATAGTCAAAGTACCGGAAACAGCGAACATTCGTTTCCAGTCCTTATACTGCTTGTCATATGTGCAGTCAAACCAATACCAGTAAGCAGACAGGGAGAAGGCTACAAAGCCTACAGCAAGCCCCAGTATGCAGATTGTGTTCTGGAGTGCATATTTGCGTAAGTTACGCAGGGCAATCTTGATATAATGCAAAAACATAATAAGGACTTTTGTTACACTCCAAAATTACTTCTCCGCAGGGGCATTCGCCAAGAAAATTCCGCCCAATCAGCAAAAACGCAGCAAAATCGTCCAATTTTTTGACACTTCCCGCCCCGTCCCACCCGCCAAAGTGTCCCACGCGCATCGGCCCTGTGAGCCTTGTGGCGCCCCTCACTGTGGGACACACCCCCATACAGAGGGTATGTAACACACCGATGCGCCCCACAAGCGTTGTGAGCGGGGCCGATGTGGGACACTTTGGCAAAATTTTGTAAGTTTGCAAAACAAATTTTGCTCATCAAATGAAAAAGGGAATTATCACATTACTGACCATCTGCCTGGCAGCCGCCAACGCAACGGCTGTAGAGGTGCCGCAACTGGCCAACGTCCGGGCGCGTAACGTTACATCGCTCAACGGAGAGTGGAATTACATAATCGATGTGCAGGAGGAAGGCTACTATGATTACCGAATGAACCCCACCGCATGGGGATTCTTCAGGAACGCCAAGCCCCAGCGCCCCGAGGACCTTATTGAATATGATTTTGACAAGGCAGCAGTCATGAACATACCCGGCGACTGGAACACCCAGAATGAGCAGCTGTTCTTCTATGAAGGAACCGTCTGGTTCAAGCGCTCGTTTGAGTGGCACAGTAAGGCCGATGACCACAGGACCATACTCTACTTTGGTGCAGTCAATTACGAGGCCCGCGTGTGGGTGAACGGCAGGAGCGCAGGCTATCATGTGGGCGGATTCACCCCGTTCAACATGGACATTACGGACCTGCTCACCGATGGCGATAACTTTGTGATTGTCAAGGTGGACAACAAGCGCAAGGCCGAGAATGTACCCACCCAGATATTTGACTGGTGGAACTACGGCGGCATAACACGCGACGTATTGCTGATCGATGTGGCTCCCGTCTATATTGAGAACTACAAGCTCAGCCTGGACAAATCGGCCCCGGACCAGATAAGTTTCAACGTCAATCTGAATGAGAAGCTGGCCGGCCGGCAAATAACGCTGAGCATCCCCGAACTCAAGATTACAAAAAAACTTGTGACCGATGACAATGGAACCGCCCAAGTACAGTTCAAGGCCAAAAAACTGCAGCTATGGTCACCCGATAACCCCAAACTCTATGATGTGGAGATTACGCTGGCCGATGAGACCCTCAATGATCGGATAGGTTTCCGCACCATCGAGACCAAGGGCAAGCAGCTGCTGCTGAACGGCAAGCCCATATTCCTGAAAGGCATAAGCATCCATGACGAGAAGCCCAACGGCGGAGGCCGCACCAACAGCGTTGAAGATGCCCGCACCCTGCTCTCCTGGGCCAGGGAGTTGGGCTGCAACTAC
>JAFXMB010000028.1 GCA_017530735.1 Bacteroidaceae bacterium
ATCGCCATGGCCGGCACGCATGTTCTGATGGCACCAACGGCTCTCATGATGATCCACAATCCCATGACTGTTGCTTTCGGCGACCATACAGATATGCAGAAGGCTATTGAGATGCTAGATGAGGTCAAGGAAAGCATCATCAACGCGTACGAGATCAAGACAAATCTGTCCCGTGCGAAGCTGTCCCACCTCATGGACAGTGAAACCTGGATGAATGCCAACAAGGCCATAGAGCTTGGCTTTGCTGACGACATCCTGACTGATGAGAAGCTGGTGGTCAGCGTACCTGCCTATGCTTTCTCAGGCAGAGCGGTAGAAAACGCCCTGCTCAATAAGATCACCGCAAAGGCAAAAGCAGCTACTCCTACAGAGCCTGAACCTGAACCCGAACCTGAACTAACCGCTCCGGATGAACCGGAAACCACACCTGGCCGCACCATCGATGAACTGATGGCGCGGCTCAATCTTATTAAGCCTTAAGGAGGGCACAAAGAATGAACACTACTAATGAACTTCGCAATCAGCGCGCTCGCATCTGGGAGCAGGCCAAGGCCTTTCTCGACTCCCATCGTGACAAGAACGGCATCCTGACCGCTGAGGACACCGAGACCTATGAGCGGATGGAACAGGACATCGTCAATCTCGGTAAGGAGATCGATCGCCAGGAGCGTCTCGACGCTTTCGAGCGGGAGCTGAAGGCGCCCACTTCCGAGCCTCTGACCAGCAAGCCCGATGGGGCAAAGGCGGACATGAAGACCGGCCGTGCTTCCGAGGAGTATCGCAAGAACTTCTGGAATGCGCTGCGCTCCAAGTATCCTCTGCCCAGCGTCACCAATGCGCTGCAGGTCGGTACGGATTCCGAAGGCGGCTATCTGGTCCCTGACGAATTCGAGCGTACCCTGATCGAGGCCCTGACGGAAGAGAACTTCTTCCGCCGCATCGCCACCGTCATCCACTATCATATTAGGATATTTGCCATCAAAATTCATGGCCTGCAGCGTACACCACCAGTATTCCTCCAGACTCTCACCCTTCCAGGCAAAGACTGCGGCGCTGCCGGCGGCTGCAATGGCTGCGGCAGCGTGATCCTGAGTGGAGTATATGTTGCATGAGCACCAGCGGATATCGGCACCCAGTTCGTGAAGTGTCTCAATGAGGACTGCTGTCTGGATGGTCATGTGCAGGGAACCCATGATGCGGGCGCCCTTGAGAGGTTTTGAATCACGGTACTTGTCACGGAGAGCCATCAGACCCGGCATCTCCTTCTCGGCCATCTCAATCTCCTTACGGCCAAACTCAGCCAACTTGATGTCTGCCACTTTGTACGGCAGGTTTGTATAAAGTTCGTTCATATTTAATGTTTTGTGGCGGCAAAGGTAATAAAAAAAGAGGGGTTGGCTCGCTGAGTCAACCCCTCTTTTTCATTACCTAGCCTTACTTACGCAGACCGAGAGCCTTAACGATAGCGCGGTAGCGCTCAATGTCTCTCTCCTTGAGGTAGTTGAGCAGTCTGCGACGCTTACCTACCAGCTGGGTCAGTGCCCTTTCAGTGCTATAATCCTTACGGTTCTCCTTAAGATGTTCCGTCAAATGGGAAATACGGTATGAGAACAAGGCTATCTGGGCTTCAGGTGAGCCAGTATCCGTGTTGGACTTTCCGTATTGTCCAAAGATCTCTTGTTTTTTCTCTTTGTCTAAATACATTTTCTTAAAAATAATGTGAAAACTCGTTTAGCGGGCGCAAAGATAGAGCTTCTTTTTCAATACACAATGAAAAATCTAACATTTTTGCCGTAACTTTGCAGCCGATAAACAAAAGGAAAGATATGAATATTAGGAACATCGCTATTATTGCGCATGTAGATCATGGTAAGACAACACTGGTTGACAAGATGATGCTGGCCGGACACCTGTTCCGCGACAATCAGGCCAAGGGAGAACTTATGCTCGACAACAATGACCTGGAGCGCGAGCGCGGCATAACCATCCTGTCCAAGAATGTATCTATTACTTATAAGGATACCAAGATTAACATCATCGACACTCCGGGACACTCCGATTTTGGAGGTGAGGTGGAGCGCGTTCTCAACATGGCCGACGGCTGCATCCTTCTGGTCGATGCCTTTGAAGGCCCCATGCCTCAGACCCGCTTTGTACTGCAGAAGGCCCTTCAGATAGGTCTTAAGCCTATCGTTGTAGTAAATAAGGTCGATAAGCCCAACTGCCGCCCCGAGGAGGTTTACGAAATGGTATTTGACCTGATGTTCGCACTCGATGCCACCGAGGATCAGCTGGATTTCCCCGTACTGTACGGATCGGCCAAACAGAACTGGATGAGCACCGACTGGAAACAGCCCACCGACAACATACTGCCTCTGCTGGATGCCATCATAGAGCATATCCCCGCTCCCAAGCA
The DNA here is from genome assembly GCA_017530735.1 of Bacteroidaceae bacterium. Taxonomy (GTDB): domain Bacteria; phylum Bacteroidota; class Bacteroidia; order Bacteroidales; family Bacteroidaceae; genus Colenecus. The sequence goes on from JAFXMB010000028.1 coordinate 2,417, forward strand.
GGAGGAGGGTACCCTGCAGATGCTTATCACATCACTTGACTACTCTTCATACACCGGACGTATTGCAGTGGGCCGAGTAAACCGCGGCACCCTGAACGAGGGTATGACCTGCACGCTGGCACACCGTGACGGCAGCAAGGAGAAGGTAAAGATCAAGGAACTGCACACATTTGAGGGTATGGGCCGCAAGCGCGTTCCCACAGTTGAGGCCGGCGATATCTGCGCCATTGTAGGTCTTGACAAGTTTGAGATCGGTGATACCATCTGCGACGCAGAGAATCCCGATCCCCTGCCTCCCATTGCAATCGATGAGCCTACCATGAGTATGCTCTTCTCTATAAATGACTCACCTTTCTTTGGCAAGGAGGGTAAGTACGTCACATCACGTCACATTCAGGACCGTCTGAACCTGGAACTTGACAAGAATCTGGCTCTGCGCGTACGCCGCACCGAGGAGGACGGCAAGTGGATTGTATCAGGACGTGGCGTGCTGCACCTGTCAATCCTTATCGAGACCATGCGCCGTGAGGGTTATGAACTGCAGGTAGGTCAGCCCCAGGTAATCATGAAGGAGATCGATGGCCGCACCTGCGAGCCTATAGAGGAACTCACCATAAGCGTCCCCGAGGAGTTTGCCAGCAAGATGATTGACCTGGCCACCAAGCGCAAGGGTGAGATGACATCGATGGACACCCAGGGAGACCGCGTGGTCATTGTGTTTGATATACCTTCACGAGGTATCATCGGCCTCAGGACCAATGTTCTTACCGCATCTCAGGGTGAGGCCGTGATGGCACACCGCTTCAAGGAGTACCAACCTTACAAGGGTGACATTGAGCGCCGTACCAACGGATCGATGGTTGCCATGGAGACCGGCACCGTATTTGCTTACGCACTGGACAAACTGCAGGACCGCGGCAAGTTCTTTGTCAACCCGCAGGATCAGGTTTATGCCGGTCAGGTAGTTGGCGAGCACGTACATGAGAAGGACCTGGTAATCAACGTGACCAAGAGCAAGCAGCTTACCAACATGCGTGCCAGCGGTGCCGATGAAAAGGCACACATTGCACCTCCCGTGGTATTCTCACTTGAGGAGGCTCTGGAGTACATCAAGAACGATGAGTACGTTGAGGTTACTCCCAAGAGCATGCGTATGCGTAAGGTTATACTGAACGAGTTGGAGCGCAAGCGCGCCGCCAAGTAAAATATCCCGATGAAAACGAGGTTTTCTGCAATAATTGCACTGACAGTGATTCTTTTGACCGCCTCATGCGGCAAGAAGGATATGTTCGTGCTGCAGGGAACCGTTCCGGAAGGGGCCGATACCATTGTCGTGGTAGGAATAGACTCACGGTTTGAGAATGTGGACACCATATTCAGCCGCGACGGCCAGTTCAAATGGAAGTTCCGTCCCGATACCGTTACCGCTCTCATTCTGGTGCTGCCCGACGGACGGTACCATCCGGTATTTGCCGAGAAAGGGGTTGAATCATTCATCACAATACCTTCCGATTCCGCGCTCTTCAGCGTATCGGGAGGTTATTGCAATGATTCCTACCAGTCATTCTACCTGGCTTCACAGAGAGACACATCAATGCAGCAGACCGCAGCAAGGATTGACTCTTTCATAAGCAGGGACCCCTTCTCGGAAGTAACCCCCTTCCTTATCTACGATCAGATGGTAAGGAAATACCACGCTCCCGAGAGTGCCATCGAACCCCTTATCAAACGTATGAGCGGCAATATGCAGGACGCCCCCTATCTGGTTTCGCTGAAATCAGAATTCAGCAGGGATTTTGCCACCAACTCATATCTTGACAACTATTCGGTCACTGATTCCGCCGGACAAAAACGTTCCTTCATAGACATAGGCGGTACGGCAAACCATCTGCTGGTCTGCGTATGGGCTTCATGGATGGGAAACCGGGGAATTCAGGCCAGGGACACACTCAGGTATTTCCTGGACAAATACCAGGACCGCCATTTGAATGTAACGGACCTTTCAATCGATGCCAACCCCGCCAGATGGAAAGAGGCCATTGCCCGTGATACCGTACTCTGGACCTCATACAATGACCCTCAGGCCTGGGAAAGTTCAATAGTAAAGAGGGCCACCATCAGGAACGCTCCCGTATACGTACTGTTTACGGGCACCAAGAGACTTCTGTTCAAATCAGGTTCACTTGCTGAAATAGACAGCCAGTTGGACAAGACATTACCCAAACCAAGAGACGACAACAAAAAGAAATAGACATGCACTTTTGACCATTAAATACCAAAGCACATTAATACCTAACTATATCTAACCATGCTTATCAAAGTTTCAGGTGCGGCTGTCCAAGGGATAGACGCATACATCGTGACCATCGAAGCGAGTACTTCCCGCGGTATCAGATTCTTTCTTGTAGGGCTTCCTGACAGCGCAGTCAAAGAGAGCCATGAGCGAATCATTTCGGCTTTCCAGGTGAACGGCTACAAGTTCCCGTCGTGTCAGATCATCATCAATATGGCTCCGGCCGATATCCGTAAGGAGGGCGCGGCCTATGACCTTCCTCTGGCGGTGGTGATAATGGCATCGGTCGGAGAGATATCGACCCAACTCCTGGATGATTACGTCATCATGGGCGAGATGGGACTGGACGGATCGCTGCAACCCCTTAAAGGCGCACTCTCAATGGCCATTAAAGCCCGCTCAGAAGGATTCAAAGGCATTATCCTGCCTGCGCAGAACGCCCCCGAAGCCGCCGTGATTGACGGATTAGAGGTGTTCGGGGCCAACAACCTGCGTGAGGTTGTAGACCTGCTCAACGAAATGCCCGGTCACATAAGCCCGACAGAAAAACCGGCTTCAATCATGTCAATGACTTCCACAGGTTATCAGACTGATTTTGCCGATGTAAAGGGGCAAAAAGCAGTAAAACGCGCTCTTGAAGTAGCCGCGTCCGGTTCACATAATCTGATCATGATTGGTCCGCCGGGCAGCGGAAAATCCATGATGGCACATGCGCTGCCATCCATACTTCCGCCTCTGACTGAAGAGGAGAGCATAGAGACAACCCGCATTCATTCGGTTGCCGGTTTTACCGGAAACGGATCGGCTCTGATAACACAGCGCCCTTTCAGACATCCTCACCACACCATAACCAATGTGGCACTTACCGGAGGCGGTGCTTTGGGGCAGCCGGGTGAGATATCACTGGCCCACAACGGCGTACTCTATCTGGACGAAATGCCGGAGTTCAACCGTTCGGCATTGGAAGTGCTCAGACAACCGCTTGAGGACAGGACAATAGTAATCTCCCGGGCCAAATACCGGGTTGAATATCCTGCATCTTTCATGTTGCTGGCATCCATGAACCCGTGCCCTTGCGGGTATTACAACCATCCCACCAAAGAGTGTCATTGCACGCCTCCGATAATTGAACGTTATCTGGGCCGGATATCGGGTCCTCTCATGGACCGGTTTGACTTGCAGTGCGAGATACTGCCTGTGGGTTTTGATGATATGTCATCGGACGAAAAGGGTGAATCAAGCGCCGTGATACGGGAGCGGGTGATAAGGGCAAGAGCCGTCCAGGCGGCCAGATTCAGCGATGAAAAGGGCGTATACTGCAACGCTCAGATGGATTCACGCCTGCTTAGACGGTATGCCCAGGCCAAGCCCGAATCAATCCGTATGCTGGGTGAAGCCATGAACCGGCTGAACCTGTCGGCCCGCGCATATGACCGCATCCTGAAGGTTGCCCGCACCATAGCCGATATGGATGAATCGGCCACAATCCAACCCCATCACATAGCCGAAGCCATTGGTTATCGCAGCTTGGACCGCGCCTCTTGGGGTAAATAAAAAAATATAGTAATTTTGCAGTCCGAAACAACTTAGATATATCATATATGAAAGACTACAAGAGGATTCTGGTTACATCGGCCCTGCCCTACGCCAACGGCCCGCTTCACATAGGCCATCTGGCAGGCGCATACGTTCCGGCCGATATTTATGTCCGTTACCAACGTCTCAAGAAGGTGGACGTGATGTTCATAGGAGGCAGCGATGAGCACGGTGTGCCCATCACCATCCGCGCCAAGAAAGAGGGCGTGACCCCCAAGGAAATCATTGACCGCTACCACTATCAGATGAAGGAGACCTTCAAGGGTATGGGCATATCATACGACATATACGGTCGTACCAGTTCCCCCACTCACCATAAGGTTGCATCGGACTTTTTCCGCAAACTGTATGATACCGGCAAGTTCATCCAGAAAACCAGCGAGCAGTACTATGATGAGGAGGCTAAGATGTTCCTGGCCGACCGATACATTACCGGAGAGTGCCCCCACTGCCACTACGATCATGCATACGGTGACCAGTGCGAGAAGTGCGGCACATCGCTCTCTCCCACCGAGCTTATCAACCCGGTAAGCACCGTAAGCGGCAGCAAGCCCGTCATGAAGGAGACCACACACTGGTATCTGCCTCTGGAGCAGTATCAGGAATGGCTTGAGAAATGGATCCTGGAGGAGCACAAGGAGTGGCGTCCCAACGTATACGGTCAGTGCAAGAGCTGGCTTGACATGGGTCTGCAGCCCCGCGCCGTAAGCCGTGACCTGGACTGGGGTATCCCCGTTCCCGTTGAGGGAGCCGAGGGTAAGGTGCTCTACGTTTGGTTCGATGCTCCCATAGGTTACATAAGCAACACCAAGGAGTATTGCGACGCACATCCCGAGCGCGGCAGTTGGGAGACTTGGTGGAAGGATCCCGATACACGTCTTATCCACTTTATCGGTAAGGACAACATCGTGTTCCACTGCATCGTGTTCCCCTCAATGCTCAAGGCTGAGGGCTCATTCATACTGCCCGACAACGTACCCAGCAACGAGTTCCTGAACCTGGAGGATGACAAGATATCCACATCACGCAACTGGGCCGTATGGGTACATGAGTATCTGGAGGATTTCCCCGGCAAGGCCGATGTGATGCGTTACGTGCTTACCGCCAACGCCCCCGAGACCAAGGACAACAACTTTACATGGAAGGATTTCCAGGCACGCAACAACAACGAGCTGGTAGCCATATACGGTAACTTTGTAAACCGTGCCCTGGTTTTGACACAGAAGTACTTTGATGGCGTGGTTCCGCAGTGCGGTGAACTGACTGATTACGACCGCGAGACCCTTAAGGAGTTTGCCGATGTAAAGCAGCAGTTGGAGTCACTGCTGGAGAACTTCAAGTTCCGTGAGGCCCAGAAGGAGGCCATGAACCTGGCCCGCATAGGTAACAAGTACCTGGCCGATACAGAGCCCTGGAAACTGGCCAAGACCGATATGAAACGTGTTGAGACCATCCTTAACATATCACTCCAGCTGGTTGCCAACCTGGCAATAGCCTTTGAGCCGTTCCTGCCCTTCTCAAGCGAGAAGCTGCGCGGCATGATTGGTCTGGAGGGTGCACAGTGGGACCGTCTGGGTGCCATTGACCTGCTGCCCGCCGGCCACAAGCTGGGTAAGCCCGAGCTCCTGTTTGAGAAGATTGAGGATGATGCCATAGAGGCCCAGATCCAGAAACTGCTCAAGCGCAAGGAGGAGAATGAGAAGGCTGCAGCAGCCGCTCAGCCCGCCAAACCTATCAAGGAGAACATCCAGTTCCCGGAGTTTGAGAAACTGGATATCCGCGTAGGTACAGTGCTTGAGTGCATCAAGGTGCCCAAGTCAGACAAACTGCTCCAGTTCAGGATCGATGACGGTCTGGGCGGACGTACCATCCTGTCAGGCATTGCAAACTACTACAACCCTGAGGATCTGGTAGGCAAGCAGGTTTGCTTTATTGCCAACCTTGCACCCCGCAAGATACTTGGCCGCGAGAGCCAGGGTATGATACTGAGCGCCCTTGACGCCGACGGCACACTGGCCGTAACAACCGTTCAGCGCCCTGTAAAACCGGGCAGCGAGGTTTGCTAAAGATACTGTTATGGAGACCGTAGCTGTAATACTGGCAGCAGGCTCCGGTTCAAGAACCGGTCTTTCCACCCCGAAGCAGTTTCTGCCTCTGGGTGGAAAAACTGTTTTAGAGCACTCAGTGCAGACTTTCCATGACCATCCGGGCATAGACCAGGTGGTCATTGTCACTTCAACGGAATTCATCCCCAAGGTCCAGGATATGGTAAAGGCCGATAACTGGACCAAGGTCACAGCCGTATTACCCGGTGGAAAGGAGCGTTTTGACTCCAGTCTGGCAGCAGTGCACCATTTCAGCAACAATCCTGACCTGGTCATGCTGTTCCATGATGCCGCCCGTCCGTTGGTATCGGCCAGGATAATATCGGACACACTCAAGGCTATGGAGACCTTCAATGCGGTCGATGTGGCCATACCCGCAGTGGACACCATCGTTCAGTGTGATGTGGCAGGCACGGTAATGGAATCCGTCCAGAACCGCAACCTGCTGTGGCGCATGCAGACTCCGCAGGGATTCCGCCAGAAAACAATTGCCAGGGCCTATGAGATTGCCCTGAAGGACCCCGCTTTTACCGCCACCGATGACTGCGGCACGGTTCTGCGTTACCTGCCCAATGAAAAGGTGGGTATTGTACGCGGAAGCGAAAGGAACATAAAACTGACCTACGCAGATGACTTACCCTTGCTGGAATTTTTACTAAGTTTGCATAACGTATAGAAACAACCCTCTTATGAAAAAACCTAACCTAAAGAGACTTACCCCTTTCATTGTCGCGTTGATAACGTTCCTCGCAATCGGTATCATATACTGTTCACCCGTACTTGAAGGCAGAGTGCTGCAGGCCGGTGATACCACCAACTACCTGGGAGCGTCAAATGAGATACGTCAATACTCAAAATCAGAAGGAAGGCAGATGTGGTGGACCAACTCCATGTTCGGAGGTATGCCTTCTTATCAGATCAGTGGCCAGACTCCCGCAAACAAACTGAGGGTAAAGCTTGAGAAGGCCTCACACCTGTGGCTGAGGGGTAACAATGAGCCCATTGGCATACTGGTGGCATATATGATAGGTTTCTTCATCATGCTGATGTGCTTTGATGTTGATCCGTGGATGAGCATAGCGGGTGCCATTGCGCTCACGCTGTCGTCATATTTCCTGCTGATCATACCTGCAGGACACGTAACCAAAGCCAATGCCATATGCTGTCTGGCGCCCATGATAGGCGGTTTCTATGCCATCTACCGAAGCAGGTTCTGGCTAGGCGTTCCCGTCACGCTGTTTTATGGAACCATAGGACTCACGCTCCATTCTCAGATGACCTACTACGCATTTATGCTTTTAGGAGTGCTCTTTATAGGTGAAATCTTCATTCACGCCAAGGCCAAGACCTGGAAGGAGTTCGGAAAGGCTACCGGAATATTCATCCTGTCACTGCTCCTGGTGTTGGGTACCAAACTCACCTGGTTCCAGATGAACCGCAGTTACCTTAAGGAGACCATGCGCGGCGGACACAGCGAACTGGTATCGGACAATACAGAAGATGCTCAAGATGCTGAGCCGGAGAAACTGGTAGGTCTGGATTTTGATTACGTTACGGCGTGGTCATACGGAAAGACTGAAACCTTTACCCTGCTTGTTCCCGAGTATATGGGAGGCTGCAGCGGTTATGACCTGGGAAAGAATTCCAAACTGGAGAAGGAACTCAAGAGCATGGGAGTACCCGCCAACAGCGCACGCGCTTACTGCTCCGCTTCTCCTGTTTACTGGGGTGAAAAGCAATTTACCAGCGGTCCTGTCTATGTGGGAGCAGTCATTTGTTTCCTGTTTATACTTGGACTCATAGTTGTGAAGGGAGTCTACAAATGGACTCTGCTTGCCGCAACATGTTTCTCAATACTGCTTGCCTGGGGACATAACTTTGAATGGTTCTCAAGACTGTTCTTTGACTATTTCCCCATGTACAACAAGTTCCGTACAGTTGAATCCATTCTGGTTGTGGCCGAGATCACCATGCCCCTGCTGGGATTCCTGGCCATAAAGCATCTGGTTCAGTCCGATGACAAGGCGGCCAACAGGAAAGCCATACTAACAGCCGGAGCCATCACCGCTGCAATCTGCCTGCTTGTAGCAATCTCAGCCGGATTCACTGACACCACATCGTCGTATGACGCCGGTATAAGGCAAGATGTCGGTGAGAAAATCTACGAAGTAATACTCCGTCAGAGACAGGCGCTGATATCCTCATCGGCCCTGCGCAGTCTTGTGTTCGTCCTCCTGGGAGCAGCCGCTACTTATGCATACACTGTCATGAAGGAGAAGAAGAACAGCACCATCATGTTTGCTGCCGCTTTGTCAGTACTCATTCTGATTGACATGGTTCCCGTTGACCGCAAGTTCTTTGGAAAGCAGAACTTCATAACCCAGAAGGAGAGCGCGCAGATATTTGCCATGCAGGATTGGGAGAAGGCCATTCTTCAGGATAAGGCGCCCGGTTACCGTGTTCTCAACCTGTCATCAAGGTACACCTTCAGCGAAGCAAGGACATCTTACAGACTCCATTCCCTGGGCGGTTACTCAGCAGCCAAGATGCGCCGTTACCAGGATCTCATTGACGCTCATATCTCCAAAAACAACATGTCTGTTCTCAATATGCTGAACACCAAGTATATCATTACAGACAACCGCCAGATATTGAGAAACCCTGAAGCCATGGGTAACGCATGGTTTGTTGATACGCTTATCTTTGTCAACTCTCCGGTTAACGAAAGCAAGGCTCTGAACACAATAGATATCAAAACGACTGCCGTAGCCGACAGTAAGTTTGCCGACATACTGAACATATC
>JAFXMB010000029.1 GCA_017530735.1 Bacteroidaceae bacterium
GTCAAGTCCTATGAGACAGGGTATTCCCATGACATCCAGTGACTTATCCTGAACTCTCTTTACAATTGCATACCACTCATCGGGGGTGGGAGGAATGCTCTGCGGGTTGTTGAGCAGTGATCCTACCTTGTATTTGCCTATTACCTCCTCAAGTTTGTCATCGTCAACTACAAACTTGCCGCTGCGGTCGGTATGACCTACTACGGGAAGGTTCAGCTGAAGCATCTGGCCAATCTTCTCGTCAAGGGTCATCTTCTTGAGCGTGGCCTCGACGTTTTTCTCTATCTGGGAGTCGTAGGCGTAACTCAGGGTTGACTTTGGGGTTTTGTTACATGCTGCAAATATAAACAGCGGAACCAAAAAGGACAATTGTCTGATAATTCTCATAAATATAGTTTTTTGTCAGTTATTTCTATTCTATAAGGTCCCACAAGAGCGGGAAATCCTGCTCGGCAATGCCTTTGGAGGCCAGGATGGGGCGGTCCTTGTTGAATTCGGCCTCAAACTCCTCGGGGCCCATCATGCTGCGGCTCTGACGGTACAGGGAGACTGCACGCTGGATATTGCCTTCAACAAAGTAGGCATGGCCGGCGTTGAGGCAGTCATTTGCGGTAGGCTTCAGTTTGAGCAGTTTATCGTAATACTCTATGGATTTGTCAGTTCTGCCGGCCAGGAAGGCGCACCAGCCGATGGCTCTCCATGCCTTGGGATAGTCAGGTTTAAGGTAATCTACCTTGAAGAAACGTGTCAGGGCATCGTCATAACGCTTCAGGTCAACCAGACAGTCACCTATCTGAATCTGCAGTGACAGGTTATCGGAACTCCTTTTCTCAGCCTGCAGGAGCATATCGAGAGCCTGTTCGGGCTGTCCAAGAATGCGCAGGCACTGGGCCGAATGGCGAAGGGTCCAGTTGTTGTCACTCTGGAGTATGTCTGAGCGGTGATATGCCTCAAGAGCCTCCTTATATGACTGTGTGCGCTGCAGCGCGTATCCCATCTGCTGGTAGAAACGGTAATCGGTGGAATAGGGGTGTGCGGTTGATTCCATCAGGCGGAATGCCTGCACGGCCTCCTGATAGTAGTTCTTGCCAAGCAGCCAGGCGGCTATGGCCTGCTCTGACTCTACGGTTTGCAGAAGAGGTGATACGGGGTTGTCTGTCAGTAGGTTAAGGTTGCCGTCAAAGGGGTTGCGGAACTCATGGCGGCGGCTGAACAGGTTGAAGAAACGGTACAGGTCATGGGCGTACTGACGGGCCGAGAAGGTCTCCGTGACATTCTGGGGCGATGCGCTTGTGGCTTTCTCATCCATGGCCTCAAGGGCCTCTTCATTTATCTGTCCCGTAAGCAGGTCACGCTGCTCACGAGGTATCTGTGAGAAGGTGAGTGCTATTGAATATTTGTCAGAATTGCAGAATATGCCGCTGGCGAGCATTGATTTGCCTATTGTAGAGGCCAGGGCATCGTCTCCAAGGGCTTTGCGGACATCTGGCTGGTCCATGCTGAATACGCGGAACCAGTTATGTATCTCGCGGAAGAAGGGGTAGTTCTTGAGGTTTGAGAAGGTGCTCATGTAGACATCGGCCCCTTCCATCTGGAGTTCTGACATCTGCATGAGTTTGTCCTTGATCTCTGGTTTCTCTATCCACTCGTTCCAGTCAGGGCTGACGTCGTCACGCTCCAGTTCCTCACGCATAAGGTCACCCAGTTTGGGGTTACGCAGCATTGTGGGTATGAATTCCTCACGCATGCGGCGGTCTATCTCCTTGGTCTCACGGCACAGCAGCAGTGACATCTGCACCTTGAGCATACGCTCGGCAATGCCGGGAACGTCCTGCAGCAGTTTAATGCGGTTGGTTACCTCAGGGAAGTAGGGTATGAGTTCCTTGTAAGCGCCCAGCGTAACAGCCAGTCCGGTAAGGGCACGGACCGATACGGCCGTACTCAGATTCTCGGCTGCCTGGCAAAGGAATATGCACTTGAGAGGATCAAAACGTTCCATCAGGGAGAGTGTTACAGCACTTATTACAAGGGCTGAATCATCTTCCATAACGAGCGGAGAATCAATGAGTTCAAGCAGTGATGCTGAATCTTGGGCGGTCCACTCTCCGTTGGTCCATATAAGGTCAAACAGAAGGCCCAGGTTGCGCTCGTGCGATTCGGTATCACCCAGTTCGACAAAGGATTCCAGAGCCAGACGCAGTCCTTCTATGTTCTCGGTCCTGGACAGGCGTGAACGCAGGTGCTGGTAGTAGAGAAGCATGGATTCGGGTTGCAGACGCGCCTGAAGCACATCGTCGTTGAGCAGCAAGGCGCGGCGTACCAACTGGCAGTAAACCTCGTTGCGGTGCTCATCGGGCGAACCCTGGCTGTAATACTGCAGCATGTACCTGTAGGAACGGTCTATATCCTCAAAACGGGACGATGCGGACCAATCGGCCACGCCTGACATCTGGGCCTGGATCTGCTCCAACGCCTCCTTTAGATGTGCATTCAGCAGGAGTTCCCTGATATGCTGTGCACGCTTCTTTATATCTTCCTCTACACCCATAATAAAAGAAACCGCAGGAACGGATGCCCTGCGGTTTCAAATTTACTAAAAATATTCGGATTAACCCTTGATAGCAGCGATACCGGGCAGAACTTTACCCTCGATAGCCTCAAGCAGGGCACCGCCGCCGGTTGATACGTATGATACCTTATCGGCAAAACCGAACTGCTTAACAGCGCTTACTGAGTCACCGCCACCAACGAGTGAGAATGCACCGTTCTTGGAAGTTGCGTTGGCAACTGCGGTAGCGATAGCCTTTGTACCGGCCTGGAAGTTGCTGAACTCGAATACACCGGCAGGACCGTTCCAGAGGATGGTCTTGGATGACTCGATTACACCGGCCATAGCCTTTGCAGAAGCAGGACCTATATCCATACCTTCCCAACCGTCGGGTACGTTGTTGTTGTCAACAACCTGAGTGTTGGCGTTGTTGTCGAACTTGTCGGCAGCGAGGCAGTCAACGGGGAGAACGATGTTTACGCCCAGTTCCTTAGCCTTGGCAAGAACTGCCAGAGCAACGTCTACCTGATCGGGCTCGCAGAGTGAGTTACCAACCTTACCGCCCTTGGCCAGAACGAAGGTGTAAGCCATACCGCCGATGATAACCAGGTTGTCAACCTTCTGCAGCAGGTTCTCGATGATTGTGATCTTAGAAGAAACCTTAGAACCACCGATGATAGCGGTTACAGGCTTAACTGAGTTGTTCAGAACCTTCTCAACTGCAACAACCTCCTTCTCCATCAGATAACCGAACATCTTGTGATCAGCGTCAAAGAAATCGGCCATAACGGCTGTGGTGGCGTGCTTGCGGTGAGCGGTGCCGAATGCGTCGTTTACATAAACATCGGCGTATGAAGCCAGAGTCTTGGCGAACTCCTTCTGAGCGGCCTTGAGTTCCTTCTTGGCTGCATCGTATGCGGGATCCTCCTTCTCAATGCCACGGGGTTTGCCTTCCTCCTCAGCGTAGAAACGAACGTTCTCAAGCAGCAGAGCCTCACCGTCCTTAAGAGCGGCAACCTGCTCCTGTGCCTTTGCGCAGTCCTCAGCGAACTTTACGTCAACACCAAGGCACTCTGAAACGTGCTTCAGGATGTGCTTGAGTGAGAACTTGGGATCCGGGTTCTTCTTGGGACGACCCATGTGTGAAGCGATGATAAGACGACCGCCATCGGCGATGATCTTCTTCAGGGTGGGCATTGCAGCGACGATACGGGTATCATCGGTGATGTTGAAGTTCTCATCAACGGGAACGTTGAAGTCTACGCGTACGAAAGTCTTCTTTCCGGCGAAATTGAATTGATCAATTGTCATAATTCTGTTTGTTTATGGTTAAATTATTTCTCTCTGTTCTGAAAAAACTTGGAGTAGGGCGGCAGATCCTGGGTAAGCCATACGTTACCTCCTATGATGGTGTCATGGCCGATGGTTATGCGGCCAAGTACCGATGTGTTGGAGTAGATGACCACGTTGTCCTCAATGATAGGATGGCGCGGTACGTTTATAGGATTGCCGTTCTCGTCAAACTTGAAACTCTTGGCACCAAGCGTAACTCCCTGATAGAGTTGCACATGATTGCCAATGATTGCAGTTTCTCCGATAACCACTCCTGTGCCGTGGTCTATGCTGAAATACTCGCCGATGCGCGCACCCGGATGGATGTCTATGCCGGTAAGCGAATGTGCAAGTTCAGTGATTATGCGGGGCAGGATGGGTACTCCCAACTCAAGCAGGCGATGTGCCATACGGTAGTGGTACATGGCTACCAGTGACGGGTAGCACAGGATTACCTCCTCATGGCTTACGGCAGCGGGGTCACCGTCAAAGATGGCTTTGACATCGGTTCCCAACAGGCGGCGGAGTTCAGGAATGCTCTCTATGAACTGCTGTGCGATTTCTTCGGCACAACAAGGTGTAGACTCATGGAATATCCGGCTGATATAGTCAATCTGGTGTGACAGAATGGTATACAGGCGGCTTAAAGACGTGGAGAGGTCAACCGCTCCGAAGAAATTGCCGAACACCACATGGCGGAACAGCTTGACCGCCTCCTTTATCTCGGCACGGTCAATAGAGCGCTCCTCAACCTTGGGGATGTACTTATCGGCTTTCTGCAGGGACTTTTTTACATCCCTGATGCTTTCAAAAATGTCTTTCTTTTCCATTGCCTACTGGTAACAGACCGCAAAATTAATCAAAATCACGCAAACATATGTCATTAAGGCAGCAATTTGCACATTTTGGTGAACGAGCGGTACATACGTACCGGCCATGCAGGATGAGCCAGTGGTGAGCATCGGACAAGAGGTTCTTGTCAAAGTGCTTAACCAGCTCTTTTTCAACACTTAACGGGGTGGTGCAGCGCTTGGGTACAAGGCCTATGCGGTGGCTTACGCGGAAGACATGGGTATCAACCGGCATTGCCTGGCCTCCGAATGCCACTGCAAGCATTACGTTGGCGGTCTTGCGGCCTACGCCGGGCAGAGAGGTCATCTCATCCATGGTATCCGGTATCAGGCCGTCAAACTTGTTGCAGACCATACGTGCCATCTCCGCCAGATGCTGTGACTTGGAGTTGGGGTATGATACGCTTTTTACGTATGGGAATATCTACTCAGGGGTGGCTGCTGCCATATCCTGAACGGTGGGGAATGCCTCAAAAAGTGCCGGGGTTACCATATTGACGCGCTTGTCGGTGCATTGTGCCGACAGCATGACGGCTACCAGGAGTTGGTAGGGAGATGAAAAATGCAGCTCGGTGGCGGCATGGGGATACTCCTTGGCCAGCCTCTGGCTGCATAAATCATATAATTCCCTCTTTTTCATAGGGAAGTGTTATCAGTTTGCTGCCTCAAACTCCTTGAGGAAACGTACGTCGTTCTCTGAGAACATGCGCAGGTCCTTGACCTGATACTTGAGGTTGGTGATACGCTCTATACCCATTCCGAGAGCGAATCCCGTGTATTCCTTGCTGTTTATGCCGTTCAGTTCCAGTACGTTGGGATGTACCATTCCGCAACCCAGGATCTCAACCCAACCGGTACCCTTGCAGAATGCGCAGCCCTTGCCGCCGCATATGTTGCAACTGATGTCCATCTCGGCCGAAGGCTCGGTGAAGGGGAAGTAACTGGGACGCAGACGTATCTTGGTGTCGGGACCGAACATCTGCTGAGCAAAGTAGAGCAATACCTGCTTGAGATCTGTGAAACTTACGTTCTTGTCAACGTAGAGGGCCTCAACCTGGTGGAAGAAACAGTGTGCGCGATAACTGATGGCCTCGTTACGGTAAACACGACCCGGGCAGATGATGCGGATAGGGGGCTCTGAAACCTCCATTACGCGGCTCTGTACGGATGATGTGTGGGTACGCAGGATGATGTCGGGATGTGCCTCTACAAAGAAGGTGTCCTGCATGTCGCGTGCGGGGTGATCCTCGGCGAAGTTCATGGCTGAGAATACGTGCCAGTCATCCTCTACCTCGGGACCGTCGGCCAGAACAAAACCTAAGCGTGAGAATATCTCAATAATCTCGTTCTTGACAATGTTCAGCGGGTGGCGGGTACCAAGTTCTACGGGGTAGGCGGTACGGGTCAGGTCGGGCTTCTCATCAACGGCTTTCTTGGCCTCAAATGCCTCCTTGAGGCTGTTGATCTTGTCCTGAGCCAAGTTCTTGAGCTCATTCAGCTTCTGTCCTATCTCACGCTTCTGCTCATTGGGCACGTTACGGAAATCGGCCATGAGGTCATTTATGGCGCCTTTCTTGCTTAAATACTTGAGTCTCAGGGCTTCCAACTCATCGGCTGACTGTACCTTGAGGTTGTTTATCTCAGCGATTAACTGTTCAATCTTCTCTAACATCGCGGTTTCTGTTTTTCGGAGTGCAAAATTAGCAAAAAATGAGTGGAACACCAACTAGAATGAGTATTTTTGCAGCATGACAGTAAGAGACAATTGTTCACTTGCGGACAGGAATACATTCGGTATGGACGTCAGGGCGGACAGCCTTATTGACTGGGCCACGACCGATGAACTCAAGAACGCCCTACAGGATATTGAAAAGCCCGTTCTGATGATAGGAGGAGGCAGCAATCTGCTGTTTATGGGTGATTTCAAGGGCACTGTTCTGCACTCAACCATATCAACCATAGAGATAATAGGAAGCACCGATGACCACGTTCATGTAAAGGTGGGTGCCGGTGTCATCTGGGATGATTTTGTGGCATGGTGCGCCATCAACGGTTTCTGGGGCGTTGAGAACCTGTCGGCCATACCCGGTGAGGTGGGAGCGAGCGCAGTCCAGAACATAGGCGCATACGGCGTTGAGGCAAAGGACGTCATAGATACCGTTCAGACCATATGCCTGGCCGATGGCAGCGAACGTGATTTCAGCAATTCAGAATGCAGCTACGCATACCGCCAGAGCATTTTCAAGAATGAACTCAAGGGGCAGTATGCCGTTGCATACGTGATATATACGCTCTCCAAGGTTCCGCAGCCCAGACTTGGTTACGGTGCGCTTGAGCAGGAGGTGGAGCGCCTGGGCGGTCCCACACTCTCAAACATCAGGCAGGCCGTGATTGCAATTCGCGACAGCAAACTGCCTGATCCAAAGGTGCTTGGCAATGCCGGAAGTTTCTTTATGAACCCCGTCATTTCAGAGCAGGAGTTCAATATAATAAGGAGCAACTATCCTGACGTACCGTCATATCCCGCTCCCGGCGGTGTTAAGGTTCCGGCCGGCTGGCTGATTGAGAAAACGGGTTGGAAAGGCCGCTCACTGGGTCCTGCCGCCGTTTATGACAAGCAGGCGCTGGTACTTGTAAACAAGGGTGGAGCCACCGGGGCTGATGTCAAGCGCCTGGCTGACACCATCATTGCGGATGTGAAACAGAAATTCGGAATAACCCTCTCTACCGAGGTGAATTATATATGAAACTGACATTTCTTGGAACCGGAACATCAATCGGCGTGCCTGAGATGCGCTGCCACTGCCAGACATGCATGTCAACAGACCCGCATGACAAGCGTCTGCGCACATCGGCCCTGATTGAAACAGACACCACCAAAATCATTATTGACTGTGGTCCGGATTTCCGTCAGCAGGCTTTAAGGGCGGATATTGAACAGCTTGATGCTGTGATTGTTACGCATGAGCATTATGACCATATAGGAGGCCTTGATGACCTGCGTCCTTACTGCACTACCAACACCATTCCCATCTATGCCGAGAAGAACGTGATAGGTCATATCGTGCAGAGTATGCCGTATTGTTTCAACCAGAATATCAATCCCCGCGTGCCTCATATGGAACTGTGTGAGATTGAGCCGGGTAAAAGGTTCAAGGTGGGTGATCTGGAGATACTGCCCATACGCGTAATGCACGGCAACCTGCCCATTCTGGGTTTCAGAATCGGAAACCTGACATACATTACCGATATGAAGAGCATGGACGATGAGTCTTTCAAGTTGCTTGAAGGCACTGAGACTCTTGTGGTCAACGCCTTGCATACCAAGGAGCATCCCACGCACCAGAACGTGCGCCAGGCTGTGCTGTTTGCAGAGAAGGTAGGGGCCAAGGAGACTTATTTTGTCCACATGAGCCACCGCGCAGGCATGCATGCCATTATGAACGCCAAGTTCCCGCCACACATGCAGTTTGCCTATGACGCCCTGGTAATCGAGGCTTTTTAATTGTTACAATTTCATTAAGATTGCATTAAAAAAATGTTACCTTTGTACAACAATTGACAGCACACAAAGGTGGATTCACTATTCTATCAGATTCTTACGATGCTTGGCTGCCTTGCCCTGTTCCTTTGGGGCATGAATCTTATGAGCAGCAGCCTTCAGAGATTTGCGGGCAAGGGCCTGCGTTCATTTATTGAGAAGATGACATCAAATACCGGTAAATGCCTGTTTACCGGTTTTTTGGTGACCGTTCTGGTGCAGTCATCGACCGCAACCACACTTATGCTGGTAAGCTTTGTGAATGCGGGACTTATGACACTCAAAAGCGCCATAGGCGTAATTATGGGTGCCAACATAGGTACTACGGTCACCGCATGGCTGTTTGCCGTAAGTATGGACGGAACGTTCAGCCTGGGTGCCATTGCAATCCCCCTAATATTTGTGGGGTTTGTATTGACGTCTTTCTTTAAGAAACAGAAGACCAAGGATTTTGGCTCATTCCTGATAGGATTCGCATTCCTGTTCCTGGGACTTAGCATGCTCAAGGATACTTCTTATCCGCTCCTGTCAAGCCAGCCGGTACGTGATTTCCTGGCTCCTATAACCGATATGGGCCTGAGCACAGTACTGTTTATAATCATAGGTGCGGTGATGACATTCTGCCTTCAGTCATCGGCCGCCGCAACCAGTATAACGATGTTGTTGCTTGCATCGGGGGCCATTACTTTCCCCAATGCGGTTGCATTCATCCTGGGTGAGAACATCGGTACCACAATTACATCAAACCTGGCTGCCACATCTACAAACGTAAGTTCCAAGCGTACCGCACGTGCACACCTGGTATTCAACCTGTTCGGTTCGATACTTGTAATTGCTTTGTTCAGGCCTTACATGCGTCTGAATGCCTATATTGTAGAGGCTATGGGATTCCCCAATCCGCTTACGGCCGATTTCAGCATCCTGTCACAGACCGGTCTTGAAGGTGCCGCTCTCAACGCCCAGATCACTTTGGCAAGCAGTCTGCCGTACAGCGTCGCAATAGTTCACTCACTGTTCAATATCATTACAACCCTTATCCTGGTATGGTTCATACCACAGTTGGAGAAGCTTGTCATGAAGATGGTTCCCAACAAAGAGGAGGAAAAAGAGGTATTCCATCTGGTATATATCGGTAAGGGTAACGCCAATCTGGCCGAGTTGTCCATAACCGAGGCACGCAAGGAGATAAACCACTTTGGTGAGATATGTACCAAGGGATTCGGATATGTGCGTCAGGCCATCCAAGAGTCTGAGACCGACAGATTTGAGGACTTCCGTCAGAAACTTGTCAAGTATGAGGAGATTACTGACCGCATTGAGTTTGAGATTGCATCATACCTTAATCAGGTGAGCCAGAATGAGATATCGGACCAGGCTCGTATGCAGGTCAAGGCCTATTTCAAGATCATCGGCGAGATGGAGTCTCTGGGTGATTCAGGTGAGGCCATTTCACGTCTGCTGCAGCGTAAGCGTGACCATGGCAAGGTGTTCAACGACCTTATGCGCAAGCGCATAGATGAGATGCTGGACACTATGCAGAAGGCTTATGACGTTATGAACGCCAATCTGGCCCAAGCCAACGTGACGGACATAACAGACGCATATGTAGCCGAGGATGCCATAAACAACATGCGTGACAGTCTGCGTGAGGAGCACCTAAAGAACATGGAGGTCAAATCATATGACTACACAGCAGGCGTTTACTACTTTGACCTTATCCAGGAACTTGAGACGATGGGAGACTTCATGATCAACATCTCCCAGGCACTGCAAGGCTTGAACGCATGACACAATAGGGACGGTTCCTTCTGTGTCATTTTAAAATAAAAGGCCGGACAAAAAAGTCCGACCTTTAGTATTTTGTGGAAATGACACAGAAGGAACCGTCCCTATTGTGTCACTCAGTCGGTTTGACATGCTTTGCCGATGAGCGGGGTCGGACGTTGGACCGTGCGGCTTCCATGATGGCGTTCTTGCGACGCATGATTGCCTCCTCAGCCTTACCCTTCTCAGGACTGTACAACTTGTCATACTTGGCGCGTCCTACCTTGACGTGACGTACCGGGAACTCTGCGATATCGTTCAGAGGACCGCTGATGGTCACACCCAGACGGATTGGCAGCGGACACTTTACAAGCGATATGTTGTAGTTGCAGCTAAGTCCTGCATCGATGTTGTGACGGCCGCTCAGGATAGCCTCATAGCGGTCCATCTTGATGCGGGTGGGATAGACGTCAACCTTGCCGTCAAGTACCTGCAATTCAACATCCAGGCTGTCGATAATGGGCTTGGCATCCTTGCTCATGAGCAGCTTGCGCTTGATCTCGTCAAACATCTCACAGTCAAGTACTTGCAGGTTTGCACCCTCAATCACAGCATTGCTGATAAGCGTGAACATCTGCGGATACAGAGGTCCGTAGGTTACGTAATCAGGCTCCAGATAGGTCTGGGCGGCAAAGTGGAACTGTGCCTTGCCTGAGAATGCTTTCAACATAGGCATGATGGAGTCAACGGCAGGAATGATGTCGATGAGTTCGTCAATCTCTATGTCCAGCAGGTGGAAGTCAAGTTCCATGAAGCGGTCCTCGACATTAGGCGTCTTATAGATGGCAGTCAACTGCATCTCGGCGGCCTTTGATGAGAAACCTAACTCCTGCAATACCATGACACCGTCCTTGATAGAGATGTCACCGCCTACGTTGTTGAAGGTGTGCTCATTGAACTCTACCTCACTCAGGTTTGTGTAGAGTGTCAGGTCAATGCCCTTAGGTATCATGATAGGACCGGTACTGATGGTATCCTGGCCCTCCTGAATCTCCTCAACAACCTCTTCAGCTGCCTCCTGGTCCTCTTCATCGCCGGTAAGTGCCATGAGCCTGTTCAGGTTCAGGTGGTCAGACTCCAGTGAGAGTTCACCCGTAAGCAGACCCTTGCCGTCCATGAATTCACCTATATTATAGATGTCACCCCACAACTGGATATCCGAATCATCAATCTCGGCACGGCAGTCGTTGATGTTGAACCGGCCAAGCGAGAAGTCAAAGTCAAGTGTCTTCAGGCAGATGGGAGAGGCCAGCATATCAACCTGACCGTCCTTGAGAGTCATCTTTACCTGAGGATTCCACTGATTCAGAATCTCGGTCTTGGTGGAGTCATACTGTGCCAGTGCCTGCAGTTTGGTGGCACCTAACATTGCTGAGAGGGTGCTGCCCATGCTGGCTGCCAGTTCATCGAATCCCACATCGGCCTTCATTGCGATTGTACCGTCGGCAGGTGCCATGTTGAGTGCTACGGCGGTGTTCTTAAGGGTTCCGAATATGGTGTCCATATCGGCCTCAAGACTGCCAACCTTTAGGTCAACCAGCACGTTCATCTTGTCAACGTCTTCATCCAGACCGGCCACCGATGCGCTCAGGTTGAGGTTTTCAAGTGATGCGTTTATGGTTGTGGAGTCAATCATCGACACGTCAAGATCTGTGGCGGCGATATTGACATCGGCTGTCTGACGCTTCTTGTCAACTGCCACGCGGCTGGGGTATACTGCTTCAAGTTGCAGTTTGCCCGATGCGGCCTTGATGGAATCATTAACGCTGGCGTCAAGATTCTTAAGATTAATTTTGGCCGATGCGTTATCCAGAACGGGGCCGTTATCTGCCAGGGCACCCTTGACGTTGATGTCCAGTCCTACGGTTCCGTGTACGTCAATGCCCTCAAGAGCATCGGCGAATGACTCCGGAATCATGGAGATGAGACGGTCTATGTCAAGGTCACGTGGGGTACGTATCCTGGCACGCCCTGCAACTGTCTGCTGGCCGCCCAGTGTACCGTTGGCGTTGAATGCAATCTGCTGGCCGTCAATGCGGATGTTGGAGCCCTCCTTGACGTTGAAACGGGTTATGTCCCTGTTGGTTTCAACTGGAAGGGTGAATCCGAATGACCATCCGGGAACGAGCAGGGCGCTGTCCATCTCAATGCTGACGGACGGGGTGTTGAACTCGGCAAGGAGTGCAATGTCCTGGCCCTTGATGGTGGCATCGGCCTTGAGTGAGAGTTCATCGGTGATGACATTCATGGGATCTTCACCTCCCTGATTGAACCTGGTTCCCTCAACATCTACGGTCAGACCGGTGTTTACATCGCTCAGGTCAAGTTTCAGGGCACCTTCCAGGCCTAACAGTACCTTTGCAATCTCGGCTTTGGTAATGGTTCCTACAGAATCCTCAAGGGTGAGTGATATATCGCGGGAATCAAACGCAAAGCCCTGAACATTGGCGCTGTCACCTGCCAGGACGGCCTTATCGGCCTTCATCAGGATGTTTCCGGTCTCGGTAATCATACCTTCCGATGAGTAGGAGAGGTCTGATGCGGTGATGCGGAATCCGGCCATGAGGTCACCCAGACCTTCACTACCCATTGTGGTGCTTGCATTGCTCACAACCAGTTTCAGGTTGTTCAGGTTGGCACGGATATCATCCATGGCGGCCTGCGTCTCCTTGAGGTTTAGAGTAATGTCTGCTTTTACATCTTCATTGTACTTGGCCAGCACGGCGTCAAGGTTGATGTCCTTGAGGTATGCGGCCACGTCCATTGAGTCTGTCTTGATTGCTGCGTTGACCTGTGCCAGTTTTATGCCGGCCTTAGCATCCAGGCTGTCATAGTTGAGCAGGCCCTTCAACTCTATGTCAAGGCGGTTGATACCGGCTTCCATACCCGCTGAGAGATCCTTGTAGGAGGCATTGACGTTCTTGACCGATATCTTCTGAAGGTCGGCATAGATATCCATGCCGCTGTCATCCTTCTCGGGCTCCTCTTCTTCATCGGATGTGCCGAACACATCCAGGTTCGATGCGCCGTCAGCCGCAGTATAGAGGTTGGCGGCCACACCGTTGATGAAGAGGTTGGTCAGGATGATTTTCTTCTCCTTGTACAGGGTCTTGAAATCAACTGTCACCGTGAATTCGTCAACGGCGGCGAGTGTATCGTACGGAGATGCCTCCATATCATCATACACTACAAGGCCGTTCAGACGGAATCCCAGGAAGGGATAAGTACCCACAAGAGTCAGATCCACGTCATCAATCTTGGCGCGGGCGGGAGAGTACTTGTCAATGGCTTTCTCCGCAATTTTGGTAAGGCTGGACGATGAAAATACAATCCAGCATGCCACAAGAATCAGTATCAGGACCAGTCCGATGAGTGATCCCAGAGTGATTCCGGTAATCTTGAGGGCTTTTTTAGCTTTTGGTTTCATTTCTTCTTAGTGAAGACAATAATGGTTTTGGACTTATCTTCCTTGTCATAAACCTCCATCTTGGTCTCGTTGAGTTCCTCAATTATGAATACCGTGAAGGTTACTATCTGGGATTGTCCCTCCTCATATTTGTCAAATTTAAGTTCCAGCTCGTCTCCGTCAAGGCTCCACGTAAAGGTTTGGGTTCGGCCGGACTGGGTACGTGAACCGGTATAATCGTCGTTGAATACATAGCTCCATGAACTGGTTGACCATGAACCGATGAGCAGATCCTCATCATAATCATCCTCCAGAAGGCTACAGCTGGAAAAAACAAACAGAATGGTGGCAAGCACCATAGAAAAGCGGATAAGTTTCTTTTTCATATCGCAAATTATTGGTTTGTTACCTTTATTAATATAGCATATTATCGGCGAAGTTAAGCAATTTTAATTATACAGTTATCAAACAAAAAAGGTAAATTTGCAGGTCTTTATAAGGAATTGACTTTATGTTCAGATCAAAAACATGTGGAGAGCTCCGTCTGGCCGATGCCGGAACGACCGTTACACTGGCCGGATGGGTTCAGAGAGTAAGAAAAATGGGTGGTATGGTCTTTGTTGACCTGCGTGACCGCTACGGCATAACCCAACTTGTGTTTGACGATGCTACCGACGCCGCACTTTGCGAGCAGGCCAGCCGTCTGGGACGTGAATTCGTTATCCAGATTACCGGTAAGGTAAGCGAGCGCTCAAGCAAGAACTCCAAGATTCCCACAGGTGATATAGAGATTCTGGTTAACAGTCTTAATGTCATCAATGCGGCCGATACGCCTCCCTTTACCATCGAGGACGATACCGACGGCGGTGATGACCTGCGTATGAAATACCGCTATCTTGACCTGCGCCGCCAGTGTGTCCGCAAGAACCTGGAACTGCGCCACAAGATGGTTATGGAGATCCGCAAGTTCCTGGATGACCTGAACTTCATGGAGGTTGAGACTCCTATCCTTATCAACTCAACCCCTGAGGGCGCACGTGACTTTGTGGTTCCCTCACGCATGAACCCCGGTCAGTTCTACGCTCTGCCTCAGAGCCCCCAGATCCTCAAGCAGTTGCTTATGGTATCAGGTTTTGACCGTTACTTCCAGA
Source organism: Bacteroidaceae bacterium (assembly GCA_017530735.1). Classification (GTDB taxonomy): domain Bacteria; phylum Bacteroidota; class Bacteroidia; order Bacteroidales; family Bacteroidaceae; genus Colenecus. Next base: position 14,654 of record JAFXMB010000029.1, read on the forward strand.
TAGCCAAGTGCTTCCGTGACGAGGACCTGCGTGCCGACCGTCAGCCTGAGTTTACCCAGATTGACTGCGAGATGTCATTCGTGGAGCAGGAGGATATCCTGCAGATCTTTGAGGCTATGGCCAAGCATCTGTTCAAGAGCATTCTGGGCATAGAGATGAAGGATCCCTTCCAGCGTATGACATGGCAGGACGCTATGAAATACTACGGCTCAGACAAACCCGACCTCCGTTTTGACATGCACTTTGTTGAACTTATGGATGTTCTCAAGGGCTACGGATTCGGTGTATTTGACGGTGCCGCTTACATCGGTGGTATCTGCGCCAAGGGTGCCGCTACTTATACCCGCAAGCAGATTGATGCTCTGACAGAGTACGTTAAGCGTCCTCAGATTGGTGCCAAGGGTATGGTTTACGCTCGTGTGGAGGCTGACGGCAGCGTCAAGTCATCGGTCGATAAGTTCTACTCCCAGGAGGTCCTGCAGCAGTTAAAGGCTGCCATGAACGCTGAGGCCGGTGACCTTATCCTTATTCTCTCGGGTGACGACGCAATGAAGACCCGCAAGCAGCTCTCCGAGCTCCGTCTTAAGGTGGCCGATGAGCTTGGCCTCCGTGACAAGAACCAGTTCAAGTGCCTGTGGGTGATTGACTTCCCCATGTACGAGTGGTCTGATGAGGAGAACCGTCTGATGGCTATGCACCATCCGTTCACAAGCCCCAAGCCCGAGGATATTCCTCTGCTGGATACTGATCCGGCAAGCGTTCGTGCCAATGCATACGATATGGTCATAAACGGTATTGAGGTTGGTGGCGGCTCCATCCGTATCCACGACAGCAAGCTGCAGGCTACCATATTCAAGATTCTGGGCTTCACTCCTGAGCAGGCTCAAGCCAAGTTCGGCTTCCTGATGAATGCCTTCAAGTTTGGTGCACCTCCTCACGGTGGTCTGGCATTCGGTCTGGACCGCTTTGTCAGCATCTTTGCAAAACTGGACAGCATCCGCGACTGTATTGCGTTCCCCAAGAACAACTCCGGCCGCGACGTCATGCTCGATGCTCCCGGTCCTCTTGACCAGTCACAGCTAGACGAAC
>JAFXMB010000030.1 GCA_017530735.1 Bacteroidaceae bacterium
ATCTCCTTGGGCTTGGGTACGGATTCCATAGTGAATGAAGGCTTCTCGCCACTCTGCTTGGCATCACGTACTATCTCAGCAGCACGCTCCACGCACTCGTTGCAGATACAACCCTCAATACCGGTGATGAGAAAACCCACCTCCTTGTCTGAACGTCCGCAGAAACTGCAATACTGTCCCTTCTTGCCTGCCATTATCCGTTATTTGCGTTTCTCCAACACCTGATCAATCATACCGTACTCCTTGGCCTCCTGGGCTGACATCCAGTAGTCACGGTCGCTGTCGGCCCACACCTTGTCAAACGGAGTATGTGAATGTTCCGATATGATTGTGTAAAGTTCTTTCTTCATCTTCTGGATCTCACGGGCAGTGATCTCAATGTCACTTGCCTGACCCTGAACACCGCCAAGAGGCTGATGTATCATGACGCGGCTGTGAGGCAGAGCTGAACGCTTACCCTCCTGGCCGGCCACAAGCAGTACGGCGGCCATGCTGGCGGCCATGCCTGTGCAGATGGTTGCAACGGGGCTTGAGATGAACTGCATTGTATCATAAATTCCCAGTCCGGCGGTTACGCTTCCGCCGGGGGAATTCAGATAAATAGAGATCTCCTTTGAAGAATCCACAGAATCCAGATACAGCAACTGAGCCTGGATGGTATTTGCGGTATAGTCGCTGATTTCCGTGCCCAGGAATATGATGCGGTCCATCATGAGACGTGAGAACACGTCCATCTGGGTAACGTTCAACTGACGCTCCTCAAGGATATAGGGGTTCAGATACTGGGACTCTGCCTTGATGACATCATCCAATGTCTGGCTGTTCATTCCAAGATGGCGGACAGCGAATTTACGGAAATCATCCATTGTCATTCGGTTTTTGTGTTAGACTCTGTGGTTATATACTCTCACTTCTTGGTTTTCTTTCCTTTGGCAGCAGTCTCGGTAGCTGTCTCAAAGAGTTTGTTGAACTCGTCAACGGTAACCTTCTTGTTCTTGAGCTTTACTTCTTTCTTGAGAGCAGCGGTCAATTTGGACTCGATGGCGCGGTTTACAAGACCGTCCACGGTCTCACGCTTCTTGAGCATCTCCTTTGAGTAGTTGTCAAGCAGCTCATCGGGGATATTCATCATGCCGTACTGGGCGAACTGGGCGCGTGTAGCCTCGCGTGCCATTGCCTTGATATCGGCATCCTCAACCTTGATTGAGTACTTCTCTACCAGCTTCTCCTGAATGAGGTGCCATGTGAGTTCCTCAAGGCTGCGCTGGAATGTAGCCTCATCGTCCTGAGCATCGGGCTTGTTAGCCTTCATGATACGCTTCAGAAGATCCTCGGCATACTCCAGTTTGCCAACCTTCTCCATCAGGTAAGCGCGAACGTCAAGCAGGAACTTGTAGTCGCTGTCGGGTACGAAACTCTGAGCCAGAGTCTCCTCAACCTTGGCGCGGAAACCGGCCTCGTCCTTAACTGCATCCTTACCGAACACGCGGTCAAACACCTCCTGGTTCAGCTCGCTCTCAACGAAACGGGTGATATCCTGGATGGTGAGTGAGAAATCAGCGGTGATACCCTCTACCTCCTCCTTCTTCTTGTTGAGGAGTGAAGATATCTCTATTGCGTTGCCCTCATAAGCCTTTGAGGGGTTGAACTTGATTACGTCACCCTTCTTGGCCTTGGCAAAAAGTTTCTTCTGAGCGGCAGCCTTGATATACTCGGGCATCAGGGTTGCACCCTCTACTACGATACCGCCCTCCTTGGCTGTGCCGTCGGCGTTCAACTCAACGAGCTGACCCTTTACAACATCCTTGTCCTGGTAAGCGTCAACCTGCTCGTAGTGGCCGTTCTGCTGAGTGTAAGCCTTAACCTGGTTTTCTACCATCTCAGGTGTAACCTTGATCTCGTAGTAGGTAACGGCATCGTCCTTACCGATCTGAGCATCGAACTGGGGAGCAAGAGCAATGTCAAAGTAGAATGTCTGGTTGTCATCATCCAGGCTCATTCCGGCCTCCTTCTCCTCATTGGGAAGCGGCTCGCCCAGCATATCGATCTTGTTATCCTTGATGTAGCCGAAAACCTTCTCCTGAAGGAGCTTGTTGATCTCATCGGCCTTGATTGACTTTCCGTACATCTTCTGCACAAGGCTCATGGGAACCATGCCCGGACGGAAACCCGGCATCTGCACTTTCTTTCTGGCATCCTTGAGCGCCTTGTCTACATTCTCCTGATAATCAGCTTTTTCCATGCTGACGGTAAGCAGGCCCTGTACCTTGCTTACATTCTCAAACTTTACGTTCATTCTGTCTTTATAGTGTTGAATTATTTCGCCTTTTTTAATTAGGGTGCAAAGGTACTGTAATTCCTGCAAATTGAGAAATAATTAAATTTTTTTCACGGGGTCTGACCCTTTTGCGTCACGCCCAGCGCGACGCAAAGGGGTCTGACCCCAAAAGATGGGAAGTTTGGTGAACCGAGCGAATTTGATTAACTTTGCCACGTTATGGAAGAGATTCAGGAAACGGCATCAGACCACAAGATGGTCCTAAGGACAGACAATCTTGTAAAGCGTTACGGAAAGCGCACCGTGGTAAACCACGTTTCGTTCGATGTAAAGCAAGGTGAAATAGTAGGTTTGCTGGGACCTAACGGAGCCGGCAAGACCACTTCATTCTACATGACCACCGGTCTTATCACACCCAACGAGGGACACATCTACCTTGACGATCAGGATATAACCGATTACCCCGTATACAAGCGCGCCCGTGCCGGCGTAGGCTACCTTGCGCAGGAGGCCAGCGTATTCCGCAAGATGAGCGTTGAGGACAACATCGCATCGGTCCTGGAACTCACCGGAAGACCCCTTGACTACCAGCGCGAGAAACTGGAGAGCCTCATAAGCGAGTTCCGTCTGCAGAAGGTGCGCAAGAACCTGGGTGACCGTCTTTCAGGCGGTGAGCGCCGCCGTACCGAGATTGCACGCTGCCTTGCAATAGAACCCAAGTTCATCATGCTGGACGAGCCTTTTGCAGGTGTTGATCCCATTGCCGTTGAGGATATCCAGCAGATTGTATGGAAACTCAAAGACCGTAACATAGGAATCCTTATTACAGATCATAACGTACACGAGACACTGAGCATCACTGACCGCGCCTACCTCCTGTTTGAGGGACGTATCCTTTTCCAGGGTACCCCTGAAGAACTCGCAGTCAACCCCGTAGTGAGGGAGAAATACTTGAGCCAGAGTTTCGAGCTCAAAAAGAAGAATTTCCAGAAATGACTTTTACAAGACGTATCACGGCTTTACTGGCCTGTCTTATGTTTGCTACGTCAGGTCAGGCTGTTCCTATCCGCCGTCTGCCCGGACAGAAATTACCGGATAATTACTATCGCACGGAACGCGACAATCCCGCAGTATGGGCCCCTGAACGCAGTTATGCCTATACACGCGGAGCAGCTCCGGGTGACTACGCGATAAATGACACACCCCGAAAAGGAAACCTCACCTATCCCCTGATTCTGGTTCAGTTCCCGGACCTTCAGTTTTCATTCAATGACAGGGAATCCCTGATGAGTTATTATGAGGACCTGTACAATGGAAACGGGTGTACCGATACCGTAGGATTTGAATTCTGGGGAAACAGATACTACAGGACCACACCCAGCGTATCGGACTATTTCCGTGACCAGTCTTACGGACAGTATGTTCCCAAGTTCGAGATCATCGGCCCCATTACCGCATCCAGGGGATATGCATATTACGGTCAGGGAGATGACGCCAACGTTGAGAAACTTGTACTTGAGATATGCGATTCAATCATAACCAACAATCTGGCCAACCTGTCCGGATATGCCAGAAACGGAATGATTGACCAGTTGTCTCTGATTTATGCCGGAAGCGGTGAAAACTATGATGGATCAGACCCGAATACCATCTGGCCTCATGCCGATATAGTATATGTTCGGAGCAGGGATACGACTGTATACAAAAGCGGTATCAGACGTATCAAGTATTCATGTTCATGCGAGATTTTCTGGGACACGGACTCCATTCCCGATGGAATAGGCACTTTCTGTCATGAGTTCTCACATACGCTTGGCCTGCCTGATTTCTACAATACGGATTACAACAATCGCAACGAAGCAGACAAAGACGATGAGGAGAATGCCGCCATGGGATACTGGAGCCTCATGGATTACGGCTGTTACAACAACATGGGATACCTGCCGGTAGGATATACCGCATTTGAGAAGTATTCGTTGGGATGGCTGGACCTTGAAGAGATTACATACCAGGGCTCTTATGACCTGGACCTGATAAGCACGGCTCCTAATCCCCAGGCCGGCATTCACACCGCATATCGCCTGAGCACCGGCGATGACGGCCAGTTCATAATCCTGGAGAACCGCAACAGAACCGGCTGGTACAGGTATGATGGGGGTAAAGGATTGATGGTTACTGCCGTAGACTACAACCAGGACGGCTGGGTTGGCAACTACGTCAACAATTACAATCCAAAGCACTACCGTATCCTTCCGGCAGACAACAATTATGGCAGGGAGACCTATAAAGGAGACCTGTTCCCCTACCAATACTCCGACAGTACCGGAGTCCATGTAATAGACAGTATTACCACAAAGGGACAGCCCGAACTCAAAGCCGGCACATCCTACCCGTCATTCTCCATCTACAACATCACCAGAAACGGAGACATTGTCTCTTTTGATGTTGTCAGCGACCTGCCTACGCGCATCAGCAGCCCTAAGCAGGAGGATATCTCAATCAGCTTGTCTGACGGTGAGTTGACGGTATCGGCACCCAGGGGAAGCACAGTCTCAATCTACGACATATCAGGCAAGCCCGCATCCAGGACCATCACCTCCGCACCAGTCCAGAAGATTCCCCTTCCGGGCAGCGGAATCTGGATAGTCAAGTGCGGCGACATAACAAGAAAAGTGAGGCTCTGACCTCACTTTTTCTTATTTCTGACGGATAAAGATATTTATCGGAGTACCGCTGAAATCCCATTTCTCACGGATCTTGTTCTCAAGGAAACGCTTGTAGGGATCCTTTACATACTGCGGCAGGTTTGCAAAGAAGATGAACGTAGGTATCTGCGGTCCCTGCAACTGTGTGCAGTACTTGATCTTGATGTACTTGCCCTTGGTTGATGGAGGCGGATAGGCCTCAATCAGAGGCAGCATCTCGGCGTTCAGTTTACCGGTAGATACGTGGTTGGTCTTATGCTTGTAAACATCCTTGGCCAGTTCCAGCACCTTGAGTATGCGCTGTTTCTCTATGGCCGATGTAAACACGATCGGGAAATCCACGAACGGAGCCAGACGGGAGCGAATGGCGTTCTCGTAGTTCTGCATCACCTTGGCCGAGCGGTCCTCAATCAGGTCCCACTTGTTAACCACCACCACAAGACCCTTCTGGTTCTTGATGATAAGTGATACAATGTTCATATCCTGGCTCTCGATGCCGCGGGTGGCGTCAAGCATGAGTACGCATACATCGCTGTTCTCGATGGCGCGTATGGAGCGCATCACCGAGTAGAACTCCAGATCCTCCTCAACCTTGCTCTTCTTGCGGATACCGGCGGTATCAACCAGATAGAAGTCAAAGCCGAACTTTGTGTATCGGGTATATACAGAGTCACGGGTGGTGCCTGCAATATCTGTAACGATGTTGCGGTCCTCACCTATGAATGCGTTTACTATTGAACTCTTGCCTACGTTAGGACGGCCCACTACGGCAAAACGGGGTATATCCTCGTCTGTCTGGGCATCGGCCTCAACGGGTAGTTTGCTGACTACGGCATCCAAAAGTTCACCCGTACCGCTGCCGTTTGCGGCCGATATGCTCACGGGATCACCCAGTCCCAGGCTGTAGAACTCGGCGGCGGCATACTGAAGGTCAAAGGTATCCATCTTGTTGGTTACCAGTATAACCGGAGTCTTGGAGCGGCGCAGGATACCTGCCACCTCATCATCCAGGTCAGTGACGCCGTTCTTGATGTCCACCAGAAACAGTATCAGGTCCGCCTCGTCAATGGCAACCTTGACCTGCTTGCGGATCTCCTCCTCAAACACGTCATCAGAGTTGACAACCCATCCGCCGGTATCTACCACCGAGAATACGCGGTTACCCCACTCGCACTTGCCGTACTGGCGGTCACGGGTGGTACCGGCCACGTCATCCACAATAGCCTGACGGGTCTGTGTAAGACGGTTGAAAAGAGTTGATTTACCCACATTCGGGCGGCCTACTATTGCTACCAGGTTGCTCATTTTTGTTGTGAGATTATGTGATTAATCCTGTCCGTAACCGAAGTTGCGGAGTTCGCGGTCGGAACTGCGCCAGTCCTTGTCAACTTTCACGAACAGTTCCATGAAGATCTTCTTTCCGAAGAATTTCTCCAGATCCTTGCGGGCCTCTATAGCCACACGCTTCAGGGCCTGACCTTCATGCCCTATCAGAATACCCTTCTGTGATTCACGCTCCACATAGATGACAGCGTTTATCACAATTCGTGAATGGTTCTCGCGGAACTGTTCCACCACAACCTCGACCGAATAGGGAATCTCCTTGTCATAATGCAGGAGAATCTTTTCACGGACTATCTCCGATACAAAGAAACGGGCGGGCTTATCGGTCAGCTGATCCTTCTCAAAATAGGGAGGACACTCGGGAATGAGTTCATTGACACGCTTCAGAACGGTCTTGACACCGAATGCCGTTGCGGCCGATATGGGAATTATTTCCGCGTTGGGAAGTTTTTCATGCCATGACTCCACCAGTTTCACCAGGTTCTCCTCATCGGTCAGGTCAATCTTGTTGATTATGACCAGCACCGGCACCTTCATCTTGGCTACCTTCTCAAGGAACTCGGCATTCTTATCGGCCTTCTCTACGACATCGGTCATGTAGAGCAGGACATCGGCGTCAACCAGGGCTGACTCCGAGAATGCAAGCATGGATTCCTGGAGTTTATAGTTGGGTTTGAGCACACCGGGAGTGTCCGAGAATACTATCTGGGACTCCTCGGTATTGACAATACCCATTATCCTGTGACGCGTGGTCTGCGCCTTGAATGTGGCAATGGATATGTGCTCGCCCACAAGCAGGTTCATCAGGGTTGACTTGCCTACGTTGGGGTTACCCACTATGTTTACGAATCCGGCCTTGTGCATAAGAATTCTGGTTTTGGTATGAGTCAAAAAAAACGCATCTTTTTAAGGGATGCGTTTTTCAGTTTTGGTTTACTCAGCGGCTGCTTCCTTGACTACTGCCAACTTGCCTCTGTAATAACCGCACTCACCGCATACTGTGTGATAGACGTGCCATGCTCCGCAGTTAGGGCAGATTGCAAGTGTAGGTGCTACTGCCTTATCGTGAGTCCTTCTTTTCGCAGTTCTTGTCTTGGACTGCCTTCTTTTAGGATGTGCCATTTTGTTTTGTTTTTATTATTGTTGTTTATTCGTTATCTGATTCCATCAAGCTGTTCAGAGCATCCCAACGGGGATCATTTGCTCCTGAATCCTCAACTGCGCCTTCCTCACCTTCTTCAGCTGAATGCTCGTCAAGCTTCTCCATCATGCCCTTGTTACACTTGCCGGGTGCATGAACGTGCTTGATAGGTATTGCCAGAGCTATAAACTCATAGATGTACCATGCAACATTCACCAGGCCCTTGTCTTCAGGGACAACTACTATGTCACCGTCATCTGCAAAGTCAGGACCCAACTTAACCTTGAGTTCACCTGTGTTCTCGATATCGAGTGACATATCGTCCAGGCAGCGGTCACATGTTACTATAACCGTACCTGCCACGGTAAAACTGAGATGATATACACCGGATGCCTTGGTAACCTTAAGGTCAACGTTTACCTTGCCGCGCTGAACCTCTTCGCCCTCCACGATACTGAAGAACTCCTGGTCAACGGTCCAACTGTAGGTTGAATTGCTTTCGGTAAGCCCCTTCAGGTCAACGTTATATTTATCCAGTCTTCCCATCAAACAATTTTTTCGGGGCACAAAGATACGATATTATTTTTTCAAAGGAAAAGGATTAAGATTTTTTTTATCTCGGAAGCTCTATACGGAAGGTGGTACCCTTGCCTATCTCCGAGTGGGCCACGTATATTTTGCCCTTGTGATACTCGGTCACTATTCGCTTGGCCAGTGAGAGACCCAGGCCCCAGCCGCGTTCCTTGGTGGTGTAGCCGGGATCGAATACGCTGCGCCATGAGTTCTTGGCTATGCCCTTGCCGGTATCAGTGACATCGATGGTCACATAGTTCTTATCCTCAGTGAGTTTGATTGTCAGTTTACCCTTGCCGTTCATGGCGTCAACCGCATTCTTGCAGATGTTCTCTATAACCCAGCCGAACAGGGATGCATTGACCTTGGCATTGACCGGCGGATTGGGGAAATTGCGGATGAACTTGACGGTTGCGGGAGAGCGGTGCTCCACATAGTCTATCACGCCGTCAAGCACGCCAACCATATCAGCCTGGACAGGCTCCGGCATAGAACCGATCTTTGAGAAACGCTCAGCCACCATCTGCAGGCGGTTTACATCCTTCTCCATCTCGGCAATGAGTTCGTCATCCTTATACTTGTCCTTGAGAAGTTCATTCCAGGCCATAAGTGACGAAATAGGCGTACCCAACTGGTGAGCGGTCTCCTTTGACAGACCCACCCATACGCGGTTCTGCTCGGTCTTCTTGAAACTCAGAAGTGCGAATATGGCTATCAGCACGAACAATACCACGACACCCAACTGTATATAAGGATATACGGTAAGACGGTTCAGAAGCAGCGACTCGTCAAAACACACCTCATTATAATGCTCGGTATCTGACTCGTCATAATAGATCTTGATTGAGTTGCCCAGACTGCGCATATGCTCCGCGTAACTGCTCAGGTACGCCAGCGTATCGGCCTTGCGGATTTCTATGTTCAGGAAACTCTTTACATCACCGGTCTCGTCAACCACAATTACGGGAATGGTCTTGTTGCCCGACATGACGGCCAGCACCAGACCCAGGTCCGTGTTCTCATCGGCATCACTGAGTGACTGGTAAGCCTGTGCAAACAACTCCATCTTGGAGTGCTCCTCACGTGACAGATCCTTTACCAATGACTGTGAAACAAACAGTGACAGGACTGCAATTATTATGGCTACGATTATAAGGACGGTCCTTATACGCTTGAATTCCCTGAATTTCCTCATCTAAAGAATGCCGCTTCATTATTGAGGCGACATTAAATAAACGGATTATCGGCGCTTATATTGTACCGATGCCTCAAAGACCGAAAAGACGGCATGCATTGGCCGATGTCACCTGCGCAATCTCATCGGCACTGACACCGTACACCTGGGCCATCACAGCTGCGGTATTGACTATGTAGGAGGGTTCGTTACGCTTTCCGCGGAAAGGTACCGGCGACAGATAGGGACAGTCAGTCTCAAGCACTACCCTGTCAATGGGAATCAGGGGCAGGACTGACGGTAGGGTTGATTTCTTATAGGTGAGCACGCCTCCTATGCCGAACATGAATCCGCCGAACTCCATCAAGGCACGTGCCTCATCGGCACTGCCCGAAAAGCAGTGGAATATACCCCTGAGCCCCTTGTCCCTGTAGTCAGACATGACCTCATAAAGTTGGGAAAAGGAATCCCTTGAATGAATTACAATGGGCAAATCATACTGCAAGGCCCACTCTATCTGCTCCCGGAACGCAACGATCTGGTCATCCAGGCGACTCTTGTCCCAGTAGAGGTCCAGGCCAATCTCACCTATTCCTATATAACGGTGCGCCCCGCCCTCCTTTTGGTCATTGTCAAGGATGGCCTTTAGTCCTGAAAGCTGGCTGCCGGGATCATCCGACAGATCCTCGGGGTGCAGTCCTATCATGGGACAGCACAAATCGGGCCATGTATCACATACACGGAGCAGGTCATCCAGAGTATCGGGATTTATATTTGGAAGAAGCAGACGGCCCACGCCTGCTGCAACCGCTCTTTCTATGACTTGGGGCAGGTCCTCAACGAAAGCCCCGTCATAGACGTGGCAGTGAGTGTCAATCAGTTTTCTCACTCGTGCGGTAATAGTATATGAGACCGTATTCGCGGCAGGTCTTGAGTTTCTTCTCGCCCGTAAGGTCCGAGAAATAATTCTCTACCGAATTCCAGACATCAAGTATCACCTCATCAATCTGGGGACGCATGAGTGAAACCACCATCAGCGCCTCATCGGTAAGCTGACGCAGTTCACACTGCTTGTCATAAAGTTCCTTGAACAGTTCATAGTGAACAGCCACCTTGGCGATGGTGGGATTATAAATAGGTATACCGCCTTTCTCAGTCCTCTCTTTCTCACCCTTTATGGTGTTCTGACAGCAGCGTATTACCGCAATGTCGCTTGACATGTCGGGCAGTTCACCCGAGTTCTCAGATATGGAGTAGTAGTTTCTGTCCTTTACCTTCATCTCACCGCGCTTGACGCACATGTTGAATACAGTCAGGAAATGCGACACATACATCTTGGCGTTCTTGAGTTTGTTCTGGTAGGCCTCTGACTTGGAGTAGCTTACCTGGGTTTCAAGCGCCTTTGTATATCTTTCGACCGCCTCGTTGAACCGGCTCAGTTTCTTCTCGGCTTTGGAGAGGAGTTCCGGTGAGAGCACGGGTGCATAGTAATCACTGTTACGGATCTTTGCAATCGCGGTTTCCAGAGAACGGATTCTGGCTTTGTCAGTGTTGGGTAATCTTCTGTAAGGCATAGTAATTAAGGACTTATTAAAGGACTCTGTTCAAAAGACTGCCGGCGTACTCCCTCAGGAGACACTTGCGGTCAGCAGGCAGGTTAACCTGATCAAGTTTGGTCATAGCCTCATCAAAATATGAATTGATGAGTTTCTCGGAGAGTGCCTTGACACCCACCGCATCGTAGATGGCACGCACGCCGGCTATCTTTGAATCGGGATCGTTTCCCTCATAGACAGCCCAGCGGTCCAGTTCACTCTTCTGCCTGCCGTCTGCCAGACGGTACGCATTTATATAAAGGTAAGTCTTCTTGTTGCAAAGTATGTCTCCGCCTATCTTCTTGCCGAACACGGCCGGATCACCGTATACGTCAAGCAGGTCATCCTGGAGTTGGAAAGCCAGGCCAATCTTCTCACCGAACTCATAGAGCAGGGCCGAATCAGAGTCCGATGCACCTCCCAGCATGGCGCCCATCTGGACGCAGGCAGCCAGCAGCACCGATGTCTTGAGGCGAATCATCTCTATGTACTCCTCTTCACGGACATCATCACGGGTCTCAAACTCCATGTCATACTGCTGTCCCTCCCTGAGACCGGTAAAGGTCTCGTTGGCCAGATCAAGCACCTTCTTAAGGTTCGGGGCCGATGCCTCTGAGAGATACCTGTATGCCAGCACCAGCATGCCGTCACCTGAAAGGATGGCAGTGTTGTCGTTCCATTTCTTATGGACTGTGGCCTTGCCGCGTCGCATATCGGCCCTGTCCATCAGGTCATCATGCAGCAGTGTGAAATTGTGGAATATCTCCATTCCTGCAGCCGTACTGAAAACACTTTCAATATCATTG
>JAFXMB010000031.1 GCA_017530735.1 Bacteroidaceae bacterium
CGTCATTTTACAGGCACAACACACTCATGGACTATGAATATCGGGACCCGGATACGTTCCTGAACCTGTATAACCGGTTTATAGATGAAGCTGTCAGCAAAGAGCAAGAGTATGAGAACAACTGAATATATCCGTCTGGCATTACGCGCCCTCTACTGCATAACTGCGGTACTGATATGCTCCTGCGTCCCTGAGAAGGATGACAGCCTCTCTTCATCGGACCGTACATATAAGGTTGCTGTGCTCATGCATAAAAGCGAGCAGGCACGTTGGAAGCGCACAGCCGATTTCGCCCTTCGCAACATAGCCCGTGCACAGCGCGGTATGGACAACAAGATACAGCTGCAACTCACCTTCAAGGACCAGGATGCCCCGGACATAGAAGATTACATGCAACAGATAGCCCGGGACACCACCATCATTGCCATAATAGGACCGACCACATCCTTCAGAGCCGAGCAGATGGCCATGCAACTCACCAGAATGCCCGAGTGCCATAAACCCCTGCTCACGCCATCGGCCACCTATGTACAGTATCAGCGCAAGTTTGCGAACATACCATACATCTGGAACCTGGCCGAGAGTGACATAACACAACTGGAGATCATAATATCCGAGATTGCCAGCCTGCATACCGACGGTCAGGTCACGCTTGAACTGCTTGCACAGGATGACGGCCGTAATGACGTCACCAGCGACTACGTGCAATGGTTCAGTTTCATAGCCGAAGAATACTCCCTACAGGTAAGTGGAGTACATCTTTACAGCAATACGGACGATATCCGGCGTTGCGTGGAGGAGATATGCGGAACCGATCCCGAAAAACAGTCTCGCATACTCCTGTTCAGTCCCACGACCGAGGATGATGCAATAGCATTTGACCGTGAGCTATGCAGTTATCAGGCTCAGACCGAAGCTCAGGGAAAGCAGTTCTTTGCACCCTTCAGGATATACTGCTCCGACGGATTCGTATCTGAGCGCATAGCCGATGCCGTACAGTATGACGGTTATGAAGGCGTTGACCTGTCGGCCACTCCTGAAAGCGGTTTCATACAGGCATATCAGAAAATCTTTGGCTCCGAGCCCCTGAACGGAGAGGCTCAGTTCTATGATGCCATCAATATCATAGCCTACGCCGCCACGCTCTACAACTCTCCTCTCCGCGACCGGTTAACCTCATTCAATGATGCCATTCAGGCTGTAGTAAGCGGTGAGGGCGGCAACGGAGGCACTTGGTTCCCGTTCGATATGGCACGCCACATCACCCTGCTCAGACAGGGTGTCACGCCCCATATTGAAGGAGTGAGCAGCGTCACCAACTCCACCTTCCGCCGTTGGCGCCTCTTTGAGGGAGAGTACGTAACCACCGAGTACATAAACTCACAAGGCTCCAAACGAACCACCTCATCCAAAAACATAGGCGAATGGTTCGCCACAAAAATGGATGACCTCTCCCTATCCGACAGCACATCCATTCCCCGTTACCCCACCCTTGACAAGAACTGGGCACTCATAATAGCCGCCTCAAAAGGATGGCCCAACTACCGTTTCCAGGCCGATGCGCTGGCCATGTACCAGATTCTCAAGTATTATGGTTTTGATGATGACCATATAGTCCTTGTCTGTGAGGATGATCTGGCGAATCATGCCTACAACCCCTTACCCGGACAGCTGTTCGTAACATTGAACGGGCGCAATGTCTATGACCAGTCTGCCATAGACTACCGCCTCCATAACCTTAAGCCCGAAGATATAGGAGATATCCTTCAGGGACGCGCATCGGAGAGGCTTCCTCATGTACTTGAGCCCGATAATGACGACAACGTATTCATATTCTGGAGCAGTCACGGATCGCCGGGTTCACTCTACTTTGGAGATTCCCCGCTTATGACCTACAGCAAGATGAAAGACATACTGTCCGATACCCCTCACCGCAAGATGCTGTTTGTGGTCGAGGCCTGCTATAGCGGAGGTCTGGGACAGGCCTGCCAGGGTATCCCCGGCACACTGTTCGTCACAGCCGCCAACCCCTATGAAACCAGCCACGCCGACGTCTGGAGTGAAGAGATTGGAGTATATCTGTCCAACGGTTTCACCCAGGGCTTCATGAAGGCCATATACAAAGATCCCGCAGTATCTCTGCGGGACCTCTATTACACACTTGCCGCGCATACCAACGGTTCACACGTCAAGATCTATAACAATCAGAATTTCGGCAGTGTCTACAACAACACCATGCAAGAATTCATCAAGCCTTAAATTATCTCATGTGACTTAGCCTTGAGCGGGAAGAATACCGGCATGATCAGTACGATGGCAATCACTGAGAAGAGCATGCCGCTCATCACGCCAACTGCAAAGCTGAACCAGAACTGGGCGCTCTTGCCGTCAAAGAGGAACGGAATCAGGCCAAGTACGGTACTCAGGATGGTGAGCATGGTGGGTATGATCTTGCGGTTGTATGCCTTGATATAGGTCTTTATCCCGTACTCTCCTGTGGCCGTCGCTATGGTCCGATACTCGGACGTGAGGTAGATACCGGCATTTACCGTGATACCGCACAGCATTATCATGGCTGCAAACCCTCCGTCGCCGAATGAGACGCCAAAAATGGGGTATGCCAGGAACACTCCCATCATACTGACAGGAATGAGCAGCACTATCACCAGCGGCACCTTGAATGACTCAAACATACTGGCGCAGATCATGAATATTACCAATACCACCACAAAGATCAGCACCGTGCGTTGTTTCTCAGGTGTCCACCATCCGTAACTGTTTCTTGCTCCTACGCGGAAGCCCATAGGTAGACGGTCATTAAATCTTTTGGTCAGGTCTCTCTCCATTTTGCCCCTAAGATCATATGACCCGATGAATTCATATCCCACACTGATGGCATACTCCTGGTTATCACGCTGTATGGAGAGTCCGGTACGTTGCTTTGTAATGGAACCCAAATCACTCAGACGGGTATTCATGCTGTCTATCATGACCATATCATTGCGTATATGCCACAGGTCATAATAATCCTTGTCCGATGAAACCAGGCGGACAGGAGTATAGGTATGTCCGTCATAAACGCCTTTGCCGGGTGCCTGACTGTCATACAGTTGCTCGCGTACATAAGAGAGGTATCGGTTCAGATTGGTACCGGTGCGGATCAGCCTCTCGCGGTCCAGATCCATATAGAACTCACTTGCCACATAAGAGTTCCAACCGCTCCCTGTAAATCCCGCCTGACCGTTTACGCGGCGGTTCAGTTTTAGAGAGTCTATGAGTTCCTCGGCATATCGGTAAAGCAGGTCATAATTGTAACCGTAAAGGGTTATGGAGTTAGACCAACTGGTTCGGTAAACGCTATTGCTCAGGTACTGGTCATTCTCATCAAGGGCAGGAATTGACCACACCGCACCGCCAAACCTCATAGCCTTGGCCCACAGGCGCTGCTTGAGTTCAAACGGGAACCGTGTCTTCTGATACTCATCCTTAAAATGAATCTCAAGACTGCCGCTGGTACCAGACAGGCTGGTATAGAACTCACTTATCTCATCGTACTGTTGGAGCCAATTCTCCATCTCCATGACAATATCATTGAGTTGCTGTACAGTCTGACCCTCAGCCAGATCAGCCCTGACATTAAGTACAATCTCACGTGGTCCCTCCTCCTCACGACCCAATGAAATACGTCCGCCCGAGTGCTTCTGGAAGATATTCAGGGTACCTCCAAGAGGATACTCAAACCACTTCTTGTTACGCTGATACCACCTGCCTCCGATGGTCTTGTTGTAAAGACCCACCAGACCGCCCTTGGTATTATCCTGTCCCTGTTCCGTATTCTTATGATGCACCTGATTGGGAAGCAGTTGTATAGGAATACCGAACAGGAATATCAAAGATACTATATACACCCATCGGTGATTGCGGCTCCAAGCCGTCAGACGCTCATATCGGGCCGTATAACGTATAAGACGGCGACGTCGGCTCATGGTGTTCTTTACCACACCCTTGTTCTTAAGGGGCAGATACTCCAGCAGTGCCGGAACAAACAGGAACGCAATCACTATAGACAGTGACAGGTTAATTACAATAACCCATATAAAGCCTGTAAGACTTGCTCTGGTACCCTCCGGCAGGAAAAACACCAGCATCAGAGCGCCAATTGTGGTAAGCAGAGCACCTGTTATGGAGAACATCACCTTGCGGTTTCCGTAATAGGTATAATGGTCTGCAATCACAATTGCCGTATCGATGATAATACCCAGCGACACCGTAATTCCGGCCATCGAGTATATCTCGATACCTACTCCAAACAGTTTGTAGAATATAACCGCACTAAGCAAATTGACCACAATAGTCAGGCCTATCACCGCCAGGTATCGGAAATTACGGCTCACCGCCAGCACAAACAGAAGCAGGATGGCCAACGACAGCACCGCACGCAGGAATATCTTCTGCATCTCGTTACTCAGGTGCTCCGATGCATCATAATTGAGCCTGATGGCAAAGTTATCTGGCAAATCGGCCTTAAGTTCCTCCATTTTCTGCTTTACGGCCGATGTCACCTCGATCGTATTGATATCCTCCAGGGCATTGACATAAAGCGATATGGTATTGAGACCGTTGATACGGTTGTATGAGGATGGAATCTGCTCCCTGTACTGAACCGTGGCAAAATCACCCATATAATACATTCGGCCGTTAACCTTACCCACCGGGATCTGCTCCAGGTTACCCTTTAGGTCGCGGCTTTTAAGACGCACCAGCATCAGGCGGTCCTCCATAACCTCGGTACCCACTATGCTGTTCTGATAATAACGGCTCATTGCCTCACTCAGGTTGCTGGGGCTCATTCCCACCGCACGCAACGAGTTGGGATCAAACGTCAATACCCACTCAAATGCCTTGGCGCCCGATGTGGATACGCTCTCCACGCCCTCTATCCTTGATAACGGCGTCTTGAGATGCTCATCGGCATAACGTACAATCTCAATGGCGGGCATATCGGCATTGATGGTATAGCGCAGTATCTGCTGGCTTCCGCGTCCGCCACCACCCACTGATCCGCTCACCCTGGGCAGGGAAGTGCCCTCCGGCAGTTTGGAACGTATCTGGCGCATTCGCGTGGAAACGTCAAAACGGGTAGTCTCCATATTGGTACCCTTCTTGAAGTTAAGCGATACATAACCGCCTCCATTATCCGTGTGGGCCGATATGCTGCTTACTCCATCCACCGTATTCAGAGCGCCCTCAACTATTGAAGTCACCTCGGACTCCACAACACGAGCCGATCCCTGCCCGCTGAAACTGACAGACAGATTAAGATTCTCCTGTACCGGATTATACTGAACCTTCAGCTGGCCGGTAACAAGGAATATGGCACCCACCACCATGAGTAGGATCATGACCAGTATGATGGAGAACGAGTGGCTTTTACCCTTACTCATCTTGCTGACTTTTTATAGATTACGTAATAAGCCAGAGGTACAAAGAATACGCTCACAAACGTACCGGCCACCATACCTGAAATAAGTGCAAGTGAGAGCGGGTATTGCAGGTCACTACCCATATCACCGCGTACCAGGAACGGAGCGATGGCAAGAATGGTAGTGAGAGAAGTCATTATTATGGCTTTCAGTCTGCGGCCGCCTGCCTCCAGAATGGCATGCTTAAGACCCAAGCCCTGCTCCCGCAGGCGGTTTATGGTATCCACCTTAAGTATGGAGTCATTGATAACGATACCGCACATAACCACCATACCTATCATGGACATCAGGTTCAGGCTCTCGCCGGACAGCCACAGAATACCCAGCACTGCAAATATGTCTATAATCAGCTCACTAAGTATTATGAACGGCTGAACCAGACTCTCAAACTGAGCCGCCAGGATAAAGAACAGCAGCAGGATAGAGATAACCAGAACCGTGCAAAGTTCCTTGATCATCTCGCGGTTGGTAAAGTATGTACCTGAGAAACTCACATCAAACCTGTCATCCTCACGCACCACCTTTTTGATTACATCCATTACATGGCGCGCCTCCTTACCTTTTACATCCAGCACCAGCGGATAGAACTCACCGTCCACACCACTTGCTATCTGCTTGAGGTCACGGTTACGGGTCTCCTTGAGCAGTATCTCCAGCGGTACACGTCCGCCACGGGTATCAATGTAACTGCCCTGAATAAGGTCCTTGGCATCCTTGGTACCCACGCCAATCACCACAGGCATAGAGAAATCACCCTTTGAAATACGCAGCACCGAACCGGCATTCATGGAGTTCTGCAGATAACTCATAATCTGACCGAAACTTACATCATAGAGTGCCAGACGCTCGGGGTCGGTAATAAGCTCTATATACTCGTTCCACTCAGGCTGCGGGATATACTGACCGGGCAGTGCCTCACGCAGAGTGTAAAGCAGAGTGGACAGTTGGTCGGGCTCGGGAGTAGAACCGTTGGTATTCTTGATTCGTGCCACCAGCGGAGCCTCCTTGTCCTGGAACAGCATATCAAAAATGTTGCCCGATGCCTGACTGCTGTGAACCGCCATGGGCCACTCACGGGTAATGTAGTCATTAGCCTCTTTCTCAATCTTTTCAACCTGATGGATATCACCGGCCTTGATATAGACTGTAGCCTCCGATATACCCATCTCGCGGGTATGAGACAGAGCAAACTGCTGTGCTCCCGTCATAGCCGTGTACTGGGTGATCTCATCCGGGAACTGAGCCAGGATCTGCTCACAGCGGCGGTTGTTCTCCTCAATTGATATACGCTCGTTCCACTCAATGTTGAGCAGAGTGTCACTGTGTGACAGCGTAGGCAGTTTCTGCTTGTCCAGATTGATGAACAGCACACCTATAAATACCACAGCCGCAGCAAAAATGCTCCACATCACACCTCTGTGACGGAAGAACCAGCTCAGTATGGCATCGTAACCGCGTGTCATATTACCCACGCTTATACGGCTTATGAACTTGTTGGGAGTAAAGCAGGGCTGCTTGCGGTAGAACCTGTAATAGAACACCGGAATAACCAGCACCGACATGATCAGGGCCGATATCAGAGTAATGGTCACTGCCATAGCCTCATCATAGAACAGCGCACCTGCAATACCGCTCATGAATATAAGCGGAATGAATATGGCGCAGGTGGTGAGAACAGAACTCAGCATAGGAGTAAACACCTCCTGGGTACCGTATACGCAGGCGTCGGCCAGGGGCTCACCCTTTGTCCAGCGTTGCGTGATGTTATCAATCGTGATGATTGAGTTATCTACCATCATACCCAAGCCAAGCACCAGACCGGACAGTGATATGATGTTGATTGAAATGTTCAGCACATAGAAGAACAGGAATGACAGAATCAGCGCCGTAGGAATGGTGATAACCACCAGCAGCGGACTGCGGAAATCCTGCATAAAGAAGAATATGATCAGACAGGCAAACAGCGCACCGTAAATAAGGTTGCGTACCATATTGTTGATGGAGTAATCCAGCAACTCAGTCTGGTCACGGGTAATCTGGAAATTAAGGTCCGGGTAATCACGTTCAAACGCTCCTATCAGGCTCTGTATGCCGTCACGGAGTTCAGCCATACGGGCGTCGGTACGTTTTATCACGGCCATTGATATGCACTGACTGCCATCGGCCGTAACCATACCCTTGGCTCGCTGCTCCTCCTCACGCACCTGAGCCAGATCCTTTATCTGATAGGTGCGGCCACCCAGTTTGAGCCATACATTCTCTACATCCTCACGGGTAACCACCTTAGACTCAAAGCGCACGTCAAAACGATACTCGCCGTCACGTATGGAGAGGCTTCCCAGAGTTACGTTGGCACTCTGGATAGCACTGCTCAATGCTGTCTCATCAACACCTATGGCACGCAGTTTCTCCATATCGGGAATAATGAGCAACTGTGGATACAGCACGCCTGTAATATCCACCATGGCCACCTGCGGCAACTGCTCCAGACGACGTGTAATCACCTGACGGCAGAAATCACTCATCTCCAGCAGACGGGTTCCGCCGGTATGCTCAGCATCCTTGAGTGATATGTTTATAAAGAATGCCGGAATATCGGTAGCGCTGGCACGTGCTATCATGGGACGCTCCTCACCCGCTCCCCAGCCGCTTGTAGCGCGGTCCACACGTTCATTAACATCAATGAATATGTAATCGGCATCGGCACCGTAATCAAAGGTCATCTCAATCAGACCTCCACCGTCCTTGGCCGTACATACTATATCCTTAAGGTGAGCCACCTGTACCAACTCTGAGCGCAGTCCGGACAGCAATCCGTCATTAAGCTCACGCGCACTACGGTCGGCCGATGTCACCTGCACCGTAATCTGCGGCACGTTTATGTCCGGTACCAGTGATACCGGCAGTTTACGTATAGCCGCAATGCCCAGTACCATGACTGCTATAAGCACCATGGTAACAGCAATGGGGCGTTTAATCAATCCCTTGAACATAACTTTGGCTGTTGGCTGTTGGCTTAATCCTGAATAACCACCTCGGCGTCGTCACCAAGATTCAAATTACCGCTTGTAATAATCTGGTCACCTATATTAAGATCTGCACCACGGTCCTTGTTGGGCTCAACCACATGCTCCTTAGTATTTGACATGATGACATTCACGTATGTCCACAAGCTGTGGCCGGTCTCGGGATCAATGCGGAACAGAACCTCCATATTGTCACGTATAACTACGGCACTCTTGGGAACAACCAACTGGTTAGGAATGCTGTTCTCAACTGTTATGCGAACGTTCATACCGTCCATAAGTTCATCGGCTCCGGGTACCTGTGCCGTAACCTGTATCTGACCGTTCTGGTCAACTGTGGGGTTGATTGATACAATAGATCCCTTTATTACCAGTTCGCTGTTTACAAACGGCGATACCAACACCTGCTGACCCACATGAACAAAACCGTACTCGGTCTCCAGCACGCTGAACCTTACCAGGTAACGGCTGTCATCAATCAGGGTGCAGAACTGTCCGCTCTGCTCATAAACATGTCCCTTAACGCTTGCCACCTTACCGCTGAACGGAGCCTTAAGGTCACACTGGCGGAATGTACGCTCTGCATTCTCAAGCGCCATCTTAGAATCAATGAAACCGGTGTTGATATAAATGACACGCTTCTGGTCTGCCGGTATCTTGGCGGTATCGGCAAGTGCATAACCGTAATCCAGCAGACGGTCGGCCAGGTTCATCTCGGCCTTGTCAAAAGCCAGACGGGCCTGCTCCAACTGACGGCGGGGCTGCTCCTTGTCCAGTGATGCCAGGATCTGTCCCTTCTGCACCTTCTGGCCGTCACGGACATTGATCTTGTCAATCTTACCCTGTGCCTCAAACTGAACGGTCACCTTGCTCTGGGCCTCCAGTTTACCGTTGCAGATAAGCTGCTTGTTAAAGGTCTTGAGCTGAAGCGGCTCTACGGTCACAATATTCTTATCCACCTTAAAGGAACCGCGAACCATCTCGGTGGTATCCTCCTGCGGCTCATCCTTATCTTTCTTACCCTTGCAGCTGCAAACAAGAACTGCAATAACCAAAACACCAATAATTCTATATGCTTTCATAATTCTCAATTTTCAATTCTCAATTTTCAATTTACTTAACCAGTTTGTCAAATTCGGCGCTGATGTCAGTGCCGGTAGCGTAGTCATAAAGCGTGGTCTGGCGAATCTGGAAGTAGAAACTCCAGAAACTCTGCACATTACCCACATAAGTGCTCAGCGCATTGTCACGCTTGTCCTTCAACTGATCCAGCTGAGTCATGGTCATAGAGCCGCTTCCAAAATTCTGCAGAGCCAATTGGTAACTCTCCTCGGCCAACTGAGCGGCGCGGGCCGAAATCTCACACTGGCTGCGCTGATTATTGAACTGCATCACCTGAGTAAGCAGATTCTGACGCTTGTCAATCATAGCCTGCTCCAGACTGTTACGGGTAGTCAGCGCCTGAGCCTCGGCCATACGTACACGACCGCGTGCCAGGCCCCAGTCAACAATAGGAATAGAGAGTGTAATACCTATCTGCTCATTCTCCTGCAGTTGCACCATAGTCTGTTTCAACTCATCGGCTGATCCCGACATACCAAAATTAGCATGGATGCTGGCCGACAGACCGCGGTTGGCCTTGGCCTGTGCAACGCTGCTCTCTGTCTGAATGTAACTTATCTCCTGATTCAGACTGAAAGTTGAGTTCTCAAGAGCACGTTCCAGTACATCCTCATAATCAAGTGTAATATCCGGGATATTATAGTCAATGATAAGGTTCAGTTCAGTATCCTCTTTATAACCTATGTAAGAGCACAGGCGGTTAAGTGATGTCCTCAGGGTAACCTTCTTGGAATTAACTGAAAGTGAGTCCATAAGCATGCTTGACTCAATCTGCATCAGATTGTCACGTGTAATGGTACCCATGGCAAAACGGGTCTGACCAGCCTCAAACAGACGCTTGCTGTCCTCAAAGGTCTTTACGGCACGCTCATAATCCTCTTTGTCTCTCACGTAATTCCAGAAATACGCAACCGCAGTCTGGCAAACCTGCTCCATACTCTCTATATACTGACGCTTGGCCAGTTCATAGTTCTTGGGCTCAGTCTTACGGCTCCACTTAAAGCGGTTATAACCCCAAATGCTCTGTGTATAAGACAAACTGATAGGGGCTGCATAATAAGTGGTACTGCGCATGGGACTGTATTGGTCCAGACGTCTCAGTGAAGTTGTAAGAGAAACATTACCGCCTGTCCATGGAACATTCTGGCTTACATACACTCTTGCTGAATTAGTCAGATTGTAGTTGGTGCGGTAACTGATGGCACCCGTCTGATAATCCTGCAAAGCCACAAGTGAACGGTCAAACTGTACCAGATCAGCACTAAGATTAAGTGAAGGTAACATCTCGGCCTTGTAAGAGCGGTAACTCCAGTACCTGGACACAAAAGTGTTGCGGTTACTCATTGAAGCAATAGAGTTCTCCTGGGCCAGTTCTACCACCTGCTGCATATTAAGAGTCCTGGGCACAATCACCTGTGCCCCGCAAACTCCACAAGCAATAAGGCCTACCGCCAAGGCAACTCCTTTGGAAAGGGATTTAAATTGAAACATGTTTGCAAACAAAGTTTCTGGTTAATAAATGGGTTAACTGCGCGAATATAGTCATTTTGTGCGTCCCTTCACAGCAACGGCCATGAAATCTTCCTGGCCCGATGCCTGAACGTACACATATTTGACAAAATCACCCGGAGACTCCACGGCAACCTTCACCTCAAGTTTACCGCACTCACGGGGTTTGAGTCTCATGATATCAGTATTAATGGTGGTGCAGTCACACTCCGGCAGGAATGTCAGAGCCAACTGCTCCTTACGGTTGTTGCGGAATGTAAACTGCGCCTTGACTGAGTCCCCCACATTGGCCTGACCAACGTCAATGATCTCACGACGCACCGTGAACGCTGCGTCCTGGTCATTGCAGCTGGTCAGGAACGGGGTAGCCATAAGGCATGCAAGAACAAGGAAATTAAAAGCTTGGTTCTTCATAATTCTTCATACGACAGTTAATAATTAGGTTTTTGGGTTGATGCAAAGTTAGGGCGGTATTATTTCATGGCAAAAATATGGGGGCTGTTTAAATCTGACGTCTTTGGTCGGTAACACCTGATTATCAG
>JAFXMB010000032.1 GCA_017530735.1 Bacteroidaceae bacterium
GGCGAACTGGGTCACGTATGCGTGGAGCAGAACGGACGCCAGTGCAACTGCGGACTGAAAGGCTGTCTGGAGACATACGCAAGCGCCATGGGTGTAGCACGCACTGCACGCGAGTTCCTTGAGAAAGACTCAAGGGAGAGCCTGCTGCGCAAACTCGACCCCGAAAAGATATCATCAAAAGACATCTATGATGCCGCCGTCCAGGGTGATGCCATGGCAAAGGATATATTCGTATTCACCGGCCGGATTCTTGGCCGCGCCATGGGAGATTTTGTCAAATTCAGTTCTCCCCAGGCCATTGTGCTTTTTGGAGGTCTTACAAAATCACGCGAGTTCTTCCATGACGAGATGGTACAGGCCATGAACGATAACCTGATGCAGGTCTGGAAAGGTCAGATCCAGATATTGTACTCCTCATTGAAGGAGTCCGATGCCGCCATCCTGGGAGCAAGTTCAATGGTTTGGTCGCCTGACGAGGTATGAAGATAGCCTTTGACGCAAAACGCCTGTTCAACAACTTCACCGGCTTGGGCAACCACAGCCGCACGACAGTTGATATCCTCACGGAATTCTACCCCGCGAACGGGTATCTTCTTTATACCCCCAAGATAAAGCACAACAGCGTAACCGATCCTTATACTGAACGCACCGGCTGCCGCACCATTATGCCCCACGGCCTGCTCAGAGGCAGCGTCTGGAGGACATACGGGTTGGCATCGGCCGTAAAGAAAGAGGGTGCGGACATATTCCACGGACTCTCCAACGAACTGCCCGCCGGGCTCAAGATACCGTCAGTGGTGACCATTCACGACGTGGCCTTCAGGACATTCCCTGACATGTATCACCTGCCCGACCGCATCATCTACGACCGCAAATGGCGTCACGCATGCAAGAGAGCCGACCGCATCATAGCCATCAGCGAATCAACCAAACAGGATATTATACGTTTCTACGGTGTTGACCCCGACAGGATTGACGTGGTTTATCAGCCCGTAAACACCATTTACTATACGGCCGATAAGGGAGTCTGCCCTACCGGTCTGGCTCAATACGTTACCAACCCCTACATGCTCTATGTGGGTTCCATAAACTCACGCAAGAACCTGCTTGGAATAGTAAAGGCCATTGAACTCCTGCCCAAGGATATTCAGATACCACTGATTGTCATTGGAAACGGCAGGGAGTACAAGCAGAAGGTTCTGGATTACATTGCTGAGCACAAACTTGAGGACCGTATCATCTTCTCGCCTGACAAGGTGGGAACCGAGGGGTTGCGTTACCTCTACTCAAACGCACGCCTGCTGGTCTATCCGTCATTCTATGAGGGTTTCGGACTGCCCGTGGTCGAGGCCCTGCTCTCCAACTGCCCCGTAGTGACCAGCAATGTCTCATCACTGCCCGAGGCGGCGGGTCCGGACTCACTGCTGGTGAACCCCGACAGCGTGCAGGACATTGCCGACAAAATGAAGATGCTGCTTACGGACGATGCACTGCGGCAGTCAATTGCAGAGAAAGGATATCGGTATGCAACGGACAATTTCAGTCCGAAGGTGCTTGCCGACCGGCTGATGGAGGTCTACAACAAACTGGTATAAAACAAGTGGAGGCGATCTGATGACCGCCTCCACTTATTTTCAAGTCCCTTGATTATTCCTCGGGGAGATCCTGGATCTCAATGGGAGAATCAAATGTGGTAGTTGATGACTCCGGATTGATTGAGCGGTTCTCTATAGCCTCATTCTCCAGAACTGAAGATGAGTTGATAACCTTGGGTTTAGCCACGTATGCTGTGAGGATGCTCAGGACTGCAATGCTTGCAATCAGAGTCCAAGTGGTCTTTTCAAGGATATCGGTAGTCTTGCGAACACCCATAATCTGGTTTGATGATGCAAAACCGGCAGCCAGACCGCCGCCTTTTGAGTTCTGGATTGTGACAATGAAGCAAAGGAACACTGCCAAAATCACAATAATGACGAGTAAAACCTTAAACATTTTCTATTCTTATTTTTGATTTATCAAAACTAATTTCTCCAAATACCGGATTTGGTCCGCAAAGTAAATGCTTTTATTCGGAAAATTCAAATAAAGGGACCGAATAATTTCCAATGCTTTGTCATATCGGCGCTGTTTGAGGTAGATGCGTGCCAGAGTCTCGGTAAAATACGTATCTTCAAGCGGTTCGGCATCTTCTTGGTCCTCATCGGCGACATCTGTTACAGGCGTGTCATCGGGCAGCGGAGCGAATGACGGCTTCTTGTAATCCGATGACAGGAACGTGTCCAGCAACTGCTCTGTTTTGGAGCGTATGACCTTGTCCGATGCACTCTCGGCTGCCGTCGGCGTATCCAGATAAGCCGCTACATAATCCATCGGAACGGCACCCAGCTCCTTGGAGACATCGGCGTTCTCTCCCTGACCCTCCAGGAATGTATCCAGGAGGGACATCATGCGTTCATCCCTGGTCTGCCCCATTACCACTTGGCTACCGTTGCGTTGAACACCTGATCAACTATATCATCAATCATCTGCTGAACCAGTTCCTCCTGAACTGCTGAGAGCTGCTGTGACGAATCATACTCACGGCTGGCGCTGAACTGACGCTCAAAATCGTCCTCATGCTTCTTGTTGTTGACGTACTTGACCTTGACAGTCATCTTGAGCTGCACCATTGATGAATAACCGTCGGCCGATATGGACTTGTTGGTCTGATCATATGATGTTATCTCACCCGACAGGTTCAGGTCACCGTCACGTCTTACCTGAGTGAGTTTTGTCTGGTCATTGTATCTGGCGCTCAGCGAAGTATTGAGCATTGGAGCCATAGGAGCCCACTGATACGCCGCACGATTTGAAAAGGTCTCTATTGTAAAGGTCTTTGTGGTAGCGTAGTCAATGGCTGCCTGATTAAGCTTGTATGAGACCTTGCAGCCCTGAAACAAAAGGGCCGATGCAAACGCCACAAGGATGTATTTCAGATTTCCGTGTCTCATTCCAGGTTGTACTCTTTTATTTTACGATAGAGTGTACGCTCCGAGATGTTCAGATCGGCAGCGGCTCCGCGGCGCTTGCCTCCATGTTTGGCAAGAGCGCGTTTGATCATATCCTTTTCAACCTCATCGAGCGAGAGGGTCTCCTCTACATAAACCTCGGTATCCTGGATGTCATCATCCACAGGTGCACTCTTGCGGGATGCAACGTTCTGGACAGTGGTTCCCTCATCGTGGGTGATTATTGATACGGGCTGCTGAACCGGCTGCTGGTTCTGTGACATGCTGTTTACCTGAGCTTTCAGGTCGGTGATATCACGGCGCATATCGAACAGTACCTTATAGAGTATCTCGCGCTCGTTCTCGAATGAGTTCTCCTGACGCTGACCCCCTGCAAGCATGGGCAGCATTGAGGTACGGCGGTCGGGCAGATACTCCTGAAGCATTTCGGCGGTTATGACGCGCTGGGTTGCCATGATGGAAATCTGCTCGGTTATGTTCTTGAGCTGACGCACGTTGCCCGGCCAGTGGTAGGTCATGAGCATCTGCTTGGCGTCTTCGGTCAACTGGATTGCGGGCATGCGGTACTTCTCGGCGCAGTCGGCTGCGAACTTGCGGAACAGCAGTTGGACATCGGCCCCGCGCTCACGCAATGGCGGCACCTTGATGGGTATTGTGCTCAGACGGTAGAACAGATCCTCGCGGAAACGGCCCTGCTCAATTGCCTTTAGCAGGTCTACGTTTGTAGCGGCTACTATGCGGACATCGGTCTTCTCGACTGTGCTGGAGCCCACGCGGATGAACTCGCCTGATTCAAGGACTCGGAGCAGACGGGCCTGCGTGGCAAGCGGCAGCTCGGCTACCTCATCCAGGAATATGGTTCCTCCGTCGGCCTCTCCGAAGTATCCCTTGCGGTCACTTATGGCGTTTGTAAATGCTCCTTTTATATGGCCGAACAGCTCGGAGTCTATTGTTCCCTCGGGTATTGCTCCGCAGTTCACGGCAAGGAACTTCTTGGTCTTACGCAGGCTGTTCTCGTGTATTATTCTGGGGAAGACATCCTTTCCGGCACCGCTCTCACCTGTTATCAGAACCGTCAGGTCTGTGGGCGCTACCTGTATGGCTACGTCTATGGCGCGGTTCATTTCGGGCGAGTTTCCGATGATGCGGAATCTCTGCTTCATTCTCTGTATCTCTTCTATATTCATAGCTATCCTTAATAGACTGACAAAAATACTTACTTTACCTTTTATACGGAAATTTTGGCAGATTATTTCTGTTTATTTAGGGAAAACTTTATGGGTATAATCTCTGAAACTACGCACCGCCGTACTATCCCCTTTGGGGACACAACGCTCCGAGGCTACGCTGCGCGTAGCCCAGCCTTGTTTTATTTTGCTACGCAAAAGGCCTCCCTTCCGGACCCTAAACGTCGAACTCCTCCTTATAGTCCCCTTCGGGGCCTAACGTTCGTCAAACATGCGCCGTTCTTAACGGGATCCTCCGGGGGGCTTCGCTTACGCCTCTCCACGATGGTCCCCAAAAGGGACAGTACGGCTACTGCAAAAGGGGAGAGAGGTAAGTTTGGAATGATAAAATGACTATATTTGCGGGAGTATGGAATTTGGGGTTTACA
>JAFXMB010000033.1 GCA_017530735.1 Bacteroidaceae bacterium
AGCACGCCCGTCGTACTACTTGTCTGTATGAAATCGTATCAAAGATCGTCTTGTCTGTGCTGTTCCTTTCGGAAAGCGGATGCAAAGGTAGTGCTTCTGAATATTCCCACCAAACAAATCGGACACTTTTTTCTTGAATTTTTTGTTAATAAATATAACTCGCTGAATATGACCACCGACAGACATAAAACAAAGGTGCGGCCACAGGGGTCGCACCTTTATCATAACGCGCACACGCGCGGGATTGTTTTATTCTGCAGCGGGAGCTTCAGCGGCGGGAGCTTCCTGAGCGGGAGCCTCAGCAGCGGGAGCGGCAGCCTTCTCAGCAGCCGGCTTGCGTGAACGACGGGTCTTAGCGGCCTTCTTCACGGTCTTAGCCATGTTCTCATCGTAATCAACGAACTCGATGAAAGCCATCTCTGTAGCGTCGCTCTTACGGATTCCCAGCTTGATGATACGCAGATAGCCACCGGGACGATCTGAGATCTTCTGTGCAATCTCCTTGAAGAGTTCGGTTACAGCCTCCTTGTTCTGAAGATAGCTGAATACAACACGACGTGAGTTGGTATCGTCCTTCTTAGCGCGGTTGATGATAGGTTCAGCATATACACGCAGTGCCTTAGCCTTAGCCAAAGTGGTCTCGATTCTCTTATGCATGATAAGAGAGATGGTCATGTTGGCCAGCATCGAGTTCCTGTGAGCGGCTTTACGGCTCAGGTGATTGAATTTCTTATTATGTCTCATTGTTAATCTTTGTCTAATTTATACCTTGAAATATCGGTTCCAAATGAAAGATTCAAGCTTTCCAACAGATCATCCAACTCAGTGAGAGACTTCTTACCAAAGTTGCGGAACTTGAGCAAGTCAGTCTTATTGTACTGAACGAGATCACCGAGTGTCTCAACATCGGCAGCCTTAAGGCAGTTGAGAGCACGTACTGACAGGTTCATATCAGCGAGCTTGGTCTTAAGCAGCTGACGCATGTGCAGTACCTCCTCATCGAACTCCTCATTGCCGTCAAGATCAACATTCTCAATGGTAATCTTATCATCTGAGAAGAGCATGAAGTGGTAGATAAGAATCTTAGCTGCCTCCTTCAAAGCGTCCTTAGGATGAATAGAACCATCGGTTGTGATCTCAAGAACAAGCTTGTCATAGTCAGTCTTCTGCTCAACGCGGTAAGGCTCTACAACATACTTGACGTTGCGGATCGGAGTGTAGATAGAATCGATTGGAATAGTATTGACCTCTGTGCAGAATTCCTTGTTCTCATCGGCAGGAACGTATCCGCGTCCCTTGTTGATAGAGATCTCAATCTGCATAGAAGCCTTTGAATCAAGATGGCAAATGACCAGTTCAGGATTCAACACCTCGAAACCAGTGAGACATTTACCTATATCACCGGCTTTGAACTCCTTGGTATTCTCAACCTTGATGGTGACTGTTTCGCTCTCATACTCTTCTACGATCTGCTTGAAACGTACCTGTTTGAGGTTCAGGATAATGTTGGTAACATCCTCCTTAACGCCAGGAATGGTTGCGAATTCATGCTCGACACCCTCTATCTTGATGGTATTGATGGCAAAACCCTCAAGAGTAGAGAGAAGGATACGACGAAGAGCGTTTCCAATGGTGATTCCGAATCCGGGCTCAAGAGGACGGAATTCGAACTTACCGAACTTGGAGTCGGCTTCCACCATTATAACCTTATCAGGTTTTTGAAATGCTAATATTGCCATTTACCTCTTATTTTTTATTTAGAATACAATTCAACGATCAGCTGTTCCTTGATGTTCTCAGGAATATCCTCTCTTTCGGGCTTGTGCAGGAACTTGCCGGCCTTAGCCTGCTCATCCCACTCAATCCATGCATACTTGGCGTGGTTGAAACCTGCCAATGAATCAGAGATTACCTCAAGTGACTTGGAGCGCTCGCGTACACCAACGATCTGACCGGGCTTAACCTGGTATGAAGGGATGTTGAGCACCTTACCGTCAACTGTGATGTGTCTGTGGCTTACCAACTGACGTGCAGCTGCACGTGTAGGAGCAATGCCAAGACGGAACACTACGTTGTCAAGACGAGACTCAAGAGCCTGCAGCAGGTTTACACCAGTGATGCCGCTCTCGCGTGATGCCTTGTCAAACATGTTGCGGAACTGCTTCTCAAGAACGCCATAGGTATATTTAGCTTTCTGCTTCTCAGCAAGCATGACGCCATACTCAGAAGTCTTGCGGCGACGGCTGTTACCGTGCTGACCGGGAGCATACTTTCTCTTCTCGAAAGCCTTGTCTGCTCCATAAATTGCTTCGCCGAACTTACGGGCGATACGGGTTTTAGGTCCAGTATATCTAGCCATAATTTACTTCGTTTTAAAATTAAACTCTTCTTCTCTTCGGCGGACGGCAACCGTTATGCGGCAGCGGAGTCACGTCAATGATCTCTATAACTTCAATACCGGCACCATGCACGGCACGGATGGCTGATTCACGGCCATTTCCCGGGCCTTTAACGTATGCCTTAACCTTTCTCAGGCCAAGGTCGTAAGCTACCTTAGAGCAATCCTCGGCTGCCATCTGGGCTGCGTAAGGAGTGTTCTTCTTAGAACCACGGAAACCCATCTTGCCTGCTGATGACCAGGAGATAACCTGACCCTCACTGTTAGCAAGAGTAACAATGATGTTGTTGAAGGATGAATGTACGTGCAACTGTCCCATTGCATCTACCTTCACATTTCTCTTCTTAGCTGCAACTGTTTTCTTTGCCATAGTTCAATTATTTAGTAGCCTTTTTCTTGTTAGCAACAGTCTTCTTGCGACCCTTACGTGTACGTGCGTTGTTCTTTGTGCTCTGACCACGTACAGGAAGTCCGATACGATGACGGATACCACGATAACAACCGATATCCATCAAACGCTTGATGTTCAGCTGAACCTCGCTACGGAGGTCGCCCTCTACCTTATACTCTGCACCAATAACCTCACGGATGCGGGCTGCCATATCGTCAGTCCAGTCCTGGGCCTTGATGTCTTTATCCACACCAGCCTTGGCCAAAATCTTGGCTGCGCTGCTGCGACCAATACCAAAAATGTAGGTTAACGCGATTTCACCCCTTTTGTTCTGCGGGATGTCAACGCCTGCGATTCTTATTGCCATATATTAATTTGTTTGTTTACTCGAAATTATCCCTGACGCAGTTTCATCTTGGGATTCTTCTTGTTGATTAAATACAAACGTCCCTTGCGACGAACAATCTTGCAGTCGGCTGAACGCTTCTTCAATGAAACTCTAACTTTCATATTCTTATGTTTTATTTGTACCTGAATACTATCCTACCCTTGGTAAGGTCATACGGAGACATCTCCACCTTAACCTTGTCACCGGGAAGGATCTTGATAAAATGCATTCTCATCTTACCGGAAATATGACCGGTAATCTCGTGTCCGTTCTCCAGCTGGATGCGGAACATTGCGTTGGACAATGCCTCAACGATGGTTCCGTCCTGTTCTATTGCGGATTGCTTTGCCATATTAAAATTCTTTATCTCCTAAAACTTCTGCAATATAGTCAAATGAGGAGAGGATCTCAGCCTTACCGTTGCATATTGCAATGGTGTGCTCAAAATGAGCGGCGGGCTTGTGGTCACGAGTGCGTACACTCCAACCGTCGTTCTCCATATAGACCCTTCTGTCACCCAGAGTAATCATAGGCTCGATGGCTATGCACATGCCCTTCTTGAGCTGTGTGCCGTAACCGCGACGGCCATAATTGGGAACACAGGGATCCTCGTGCATTTCGCGGCCTATGCCGTGTCCTACGAATTCGCGGACAACACCATATCCGTGACCTTCACAGTGAGACTGTACGGCATAGCCTATATCACCAAGACGTTTGCCGGCTACAGCCTGCTCGATTCCGAGATAGAGAGACTCTTTAGTAACCTTAAGAAGTTCTCTTACCTCAGGAGCAATCTCACCTACAGCAAATGTGTAGGCTGAATCACCATTGAAGCCGTTAAGCAGTGTTCCACAGTCCACCGAAACGATGTCACCCTCTTTGAGGGGTTCATCGTTCGGGATTCCGTGTACTACCATTTCATTGACCGATGTGCAGAGAGCTGCCGGGAAAGGAACATCATCCTGGTTGGGATAACCCTTGAAAGTAGGCTCAGCCCCGTTATCGCGGATGAATTCCTCAGCGACACGCGTCAGCTCATTGGTGGTCACGCCAGGCTTGATGAGCTTGGCAACTTCACCAAGAGTTCTGCCGACCAGCTGATTAGCTGCCCGCATCAACGCAATCTCCTCTTCAGTCTTAAGAAATATCATTTCAATACAATCAATAAGCGTTCAAACCTGAGCGACCCTTGATACGGCCGGTCTTGAGAAGACCGTCGTAGTGGCGCATCAGAAGATGACTCTCAATCTGCTGCAGAGTGTCGAGAACGACACCGACGAGAATGATAAGCGATGTACCTCCAAAGAACTGTGCGAATGCCTGGTTAACGCCGAAGAGACGTGCAAAAGCAGGCATAACAGCTACGATTGTGAGGAACAGAGCTCCAGGCCAAGTAATGCGTGACATCACAGTGTCAATGTAATCAGCGGTCGGTTTGCCGGGCTTAACGCCGGGGATGAAACCGTTGTTACGCTTCAGATCCTCTGCCATCTGCTGCGGATTAACCGTTACAGCGGTATAGAAGATTGTGAAGGCAATGATCAGCACTGCATAAATGACGTTATATACCCAACCGTCTGTATCCATCAGCTTAAGCCAGAAACCAGACTGCTCACCGGTACCTACAATTGCGATAGGGATGAACATGATGGCCTGTGCGAAAATGATAGGCATAACGTTGGCAGCATTAACCTTAAGAGGTATATACTGGCGTGCACCTCCGATCTGACGACCGCCCTCGATACGCTTTGCATACTGTACAGGCACCTTACGGATACCCTGAACAAGCATGATTGTACCGGCAGTAGCCAGAAGAAGAACTACAATCTCAAAGAGGAACATAACCAGACCACCGCCGGTAGCACCGAGGGCATTGATACGGGAAACGAATTCCTGCATGAATGCTGACGGGAAACGTGCGATGATACCAACCATGATGATGAACGATACACCGTTACCGATACCCTTGTCAGTGATACGCTCACCCAGCCAGAGGATGAATGAACTACCTGCTGCAAGTATCAGGGTTGATGTTATCATGAACCAACTCCATTCTACAGGGATCACATTTGCGCCAATCTGATACTTGAGGTTGAGCAGATATGAAGGACCCTGAACGATGAGGATGATAAGTGTCAGATAACGGGTATACTGATTGATCTTCATACGGCCGCTCTCACCCTCCTTCTGAAGCTTCTGGAAACTGGGAACTGCTATGGTAAGCAGCTGCAGAACGATAGAAGCTGAGATGTAGGGCATGATACCCAATGCAAAGATTGATGCATTGGAGAATGCGCCGCCGGAGAACATATCCAACAGAGACAGAAGACCTGAACTGGTCTGTCTCTGCAGATTGGTCAGCATATCGGCATCGACACCAGGAAGCAGAATGTGAGATCCCAAACGGTAAACTGCGATGAACAGTACTGTTGTGAGAAGGCGCTTCCTGAGATCCTCAATCTTTGAGATGTTCTTCAGTGTCTCCCAGTTCTTGATAACAACATAGGCGACAAGAACAACAACTACAAAGATTATGCCGTATTTCAGAATATTCTCGTTCATCTCAATTAAAGTTTAATAGCGGTTCCACCTACAGCCTCGATAGCGGCTGTTGCACTCTTTGAGAATGCATTAGCCTCAACATCGACCTTCTTTGTGAGCTGACCGTTACCCAGAATCTTAACAAGCTGCTTTGAAGAAACGAAACCTGCTGCTACGAGATCAGCAACGGTAACCTTCTCAAGGTTGTTCTTCTCAGCCAGAGCCTGGATGATATCCAGATTGATAGCCTTGTACTCAACGTGGTTGATGTTCTTGAATCCAAACTTAGGAACAAGACGCTGGAGAGGCATCTGACCACCTTCAAAACCAATTTTTCTAGCATAACCGGAACGTGACTTGGCACCCTTGCTACCACGGGTAGAAGTACCGCCCAGACCTGAACCAGGTCCACGGCCGATTCTCTTACGTGAATGGGTTGAGCCCTCTGCCGGTTTCAATGTATTTAACTTCATAGTTCTCAATTTTTAAAATTAATCTATTACGGTTACCAGGTGATGAACCTTGTTGATCATACCTCTGATTGAAGCATTGTCCTCTACCTCAACGGTCTTGTTGAGCTTGCGGAGACCCAGTGCATCAAGAGTTCTACGCTGATCTACGGGAGCACCAATACGACTCTTGGTCTGTTTGATCTTAATTGTTGCCATATCTGTAACCTCCTTATCCGTTAAATACCTTACTCAGACTGATACCACGATTCTGGGCAACTGTCTTGGCGTCACGCATCTCTGAGAGAGCCTTGAGAGTAGCCTTAACCAGATTGTGGGGGTTGGATGAGCCCTTAGACTTAGCCAACACATCAGTAATACCTACACTCTCCAGTACGGCACGCATAGCACCACCGGCTACCACTCCGGTACCGGGAGCAGCGGGCTTCATGAATACCTCAGCACCACCGTAACGGGCTGTCTGCTCGTGAGGAATTGTACCCTTGAGTACGGGAACCTTGATGAGTTCCTTCTTGGCAGCCTCAACGCCCTTGGCGATAGCGGCTGTAACCTCACTGGCCTTACCCAGACCGAGACCGATGATACCATTGCCGTCACCTACTACTACGATAGCGGCGAAACTGAATGTACGGCCACCCTTTGTAACCTTAGTTACACGGTTGATAGCAACGAGCCTGTCTTTAAGCTCGACATCGTTTGTAACCTTAACTTTATTTGTCATAGCAATCGTAGTTTAAAATGTGAGACCGCTCTTACGTGCGGCATCGGCCAATTCCTTAACTCTACCATGGTACAGGAAACCGTTACGGTCGAAAACGACTGTGGTGATACCTGCCTCCTTGGCATTCTGTGCAATAAGCTCACCAACCTTGGCAGCCTGTTCCTTACCTGACATCTTTTCCATGCCAAGTGATGAAGCTGCAGCCAGAGTCTTGCCGGCCAGATCGTCAATGATCTGAACGTAGATCTGCTTGTTGCTTCTGAAAACGCTCATACGCGGACGCTCAGGAGTACCTGAAATCTTGTTGCGAACGCGGAACTTGATCTTATTTCGTCTTTCTGTTTTTGCTGACATAATGTTACATTTTTAAATGTTAATTACTTGGCAGCGGCTGACTTACCCGACTTACGACGGAGTACCTCATCCACAAACTTAATACCCTTACCCTTGTAAGGCTCAGGCTTACGGAAAGAACGTATCTTGGCACATACCTGACCCAGAAGCTGCTTATCGCAGGATTCCAGAATGATGAGCGGGTTCTTGTTTCTCTCTGACTTGGTCTCAACCTTTATTTCTGCAGGAAGAACCAATACTATTGAGTGAGAGTGCAGAAGTTCGAAAGTGATAACGTTACCCTGGTTTGAAACACGGTAACCCACACCTACAACCTCCATCTCTTTCTTATAACCTTCAGATACACCAACAACCATGTTGTTTACCAGAGCGCGATACAGGCCGTGGAAGGCATGACGCTGCTTGGGGTTGTCCTGAAGAATATCGGGGTTCTCCTCAAGGGTGATAACTCCGTTCTCGATTGACACTTTGATAGAAGGATCAATGCTCTGTGACAGTGCGCCCTTGGGGCCCTTCACTGCAACCACGCCATCCTGAAATGTTACTGTAACACCTGCAGGAATATGAATAGGCAATTTTCCGATTCTTGACATAGTATTTCTCCTTCAATTAATAGACGTAGCAAAGTACCTCACCACCTATCTTAAGCTGTGCGGCTTCCTTGTCTGTCATAACACCTTTTGATGTGGATATAATAGCAATACCCAAACCATTGATTACTCTCGGCATATCACGATAACCGGTGTACTGACGCAGACCGGGAGAAGAAATTCTCACCAGTTTCTTGATTGCGTTGCATTTGTTTTCCGGGTCGTATTTCAGAGCTACCTTAATGGTACCCTGAGGTCCATCCTCGATGAACTTGTAGTTCAGGATGTAACCCTTCTCAAAAAGAATCTTTGTGATGTCTTTTTTGAGATTTGAGGCGGGTATCTCTACCACCTTGTGCTTTGCCTGAATGGCATTGCGCAGCCTCGTCAGATAATCTGCAATAGGATCTGTCATAAAATTGTTTTTAAATTGATCAGGACTCCCTGACAATATTTAATTAACACTCACTAGCTTTTTCAATTACCAGCTTGCCTTACGTACGCCCGGGATCAGACCCTGAGATGCCATCTCACGGAACTGAATACGGGAAAGACCAAACATACGGATGTAACCCTTGGGACGTCCGGTCAGTTTGCAACGGTTGTGCTGACGGATAGGATTTGCGTTGTAGGGCAGATCCTGCAGCTTCTGAGCAGCCTCATAAGCAGCTTCGGGATCACCTTTGCGAACGATCTCCTTAAGAGCAGCACGCTTGTTTGCGTACTTGGCAGCCATCTTAGCGCGCTTTACCTCGCGGGCCTTCATTGATTCTTTTGCCATATCTCTATCAATTATTTTTCATTCTTGAACGGCAGACCGAACTCCTTGAGCAGAGCGTAACCCTCCTCATCAGTCTTGGCTGATGTTACGAAGGTGATGTTCATACCCAGGATGTGTGATATGCTGTCGATGTTGATCTCGGGGAAGATAATCTGCTCCTGGATACCCAGTGAGTAGTTACCCATTCCGTCAAACTTACTCTCGATACCCTTGAAGTCACGGATACGGGGCAGAGCCACGCGGATGAGACGCTCAAGGAACTCGTACATACGCTCACGACGCAGTGTTACCATTACGCCGATAGGCATTTTCTTACGAAGCTTGAAGTTGGCGATATCCTTCTTTGATACGGTAGCAACAGCCTTCTGACCAGTGATGGTGGTGAGTTCTGCGATAGCTGTATCAATGATCTTCTTATCGGCAATAGCAAGCTTACCCATGCCCTGATTGATCACGATCTTCTTCAGGACAGGAATCTGCATTGAAGAAGTATAGTGGAATTTCTCCTTAAGTGCCGGAGCAATGCGCTCGGCATACTCTTTCTTAAGATTTGCAGTAGTGCTCATTACTTGATCTCCTCTCCTGATTTCTTTGAATAACGTACTGTCTTACCCTCAGCGTTCTTCTTACGGCCGATACGAGCAGGTGCTCCGGTCTTGGGATCAACGGGGTTGAGGTTTGAAATGTGGATAGGCGCCTCCTGCTTGATGATACCACCCTGAGGATTCTTGGCGCTGGGCTTTGTGTGCTTGGAGACGAAATTAACGCCTTCAACGATGGCCCTCTGTTCCTTAACGAGCACCTTCAGCACCTTACCGGTCTTGCCTTTGTCCTCACCGGCGTTGACGAATACGGTGTCGTTCTTTTTAATATGTAACTTACTCATTACTCTTTACTTTTTTTGATTAAAGTACTTCAGGAGCCAATGAAACCACCTTCATGTTAACGGCGCGCAACTCACGTGCTACCGGACCGAAGATACGGCTTCCCTTGATTTCACCTGTATTAGCAAGAAGCACGCAGGCGTTGTCGTCGAAACGGATGTAAGAACCGTCAGCGCGACGGATCTCCTTCTTGGTACGAACAACCAGTGCCTTTGAAACGGTACCCTTCTTCATATCGCTTGAAGGGATAACGCTCTTAACGGTAACAACGATAGTGTCACCTACGGTAGCGTAACGCTTTTTGGTTCCGCCAAGTACACGGATGCAGAGGCACTCCTTGGCGCCGCTGTTGTCACAAACTGTGAGTCTGGATTCTGTCTGTATCATGATTACTTAGCCTTTTCAACGATTTCTTTTAATCTCCATCTCTTAGTCTTGCTCAGAGGACGGGTCTCCATAATGCGAACGGTATCACCGATGCCGCACTCGTTCTTCTCGTCATGAACATGGTACTTCTTCGTCTTGCGAACGAACTTACCATAAATAGGGTGCTTCTCCTTGAAGACAGACAGAACCACGATGGTCTTGTCCATCTTGTCGCTGATTACGACACCCTGGCGCTCTTTGCGCAAATTTCTATCATTCATAGAACCTGTTTTTTACTTGTTAAGTTCCCTCTTTCTCAGCTCAGTCTTCATTCTGGCGATTGTCTTGCGAAGCTTGGCAATCTGAGAAGGATTCTCCAGCGGAGAAATGGCATGATTCAAGCCCATCACCTTGTAGTTAGCTGACTCGGTCTCAATGCGCTCGATCAGCTCCTGAGTTGACAACTCTCTGATTTCTGAATTCTTCATAATGAACGGGCTTGATTAGTTTTCATTCTTAAAATCATAGTCACGTCTTACAACCAGCTTGGTTGTAACGGGAAGCTTCTGAGCGGCCAGACGGAGAGCCTCTTTGGCAACGGCAAAGGGAACACCATCGGCCTCAATGATGATACGTCCGGGAGTGATGGGGAATACGTAACCTTCTACGTCACCCTTACCTTTACCCATACGTACATCCAAAGGCTTCTTTGTAATAGGTTTGTCGGGGAAGATTCTGATCCAGATCTGACCCTGACGCTGCATGTAACGTGTTACTGCGACACGAGCAGCCTCAATCTGCCTACCAGTAATCCAGCAGGTATCAAGAGACTTGATGCCGAATGAACCGAAAGCAAGCTGATTGCCACGCATGGCATTGCCCTTGCAACGGCCTTTCTGCATTCTTCTGTATTTTGTCCTCTTAGGCTGTAACATAATTCAATCTTAATGTTTCAGTTTGACAATTGCAATCAGCGATTGCTTCTGTTTCTCTTCTTGAAAGGTTTTCCACCACGCTCGCCACCACGGCTCATCTCCTTAGTCTGAGTGAAGTTGGGGGCAAGATCCTTCTTTCCATAAACCTCTCCACGGCAAATCCATACCTTGATTCCGTGAACACCTACCTTGGTGATAGCACCTACCTGGCAGTAGTCGATGTCGGCACGGAAAGTGTGCAGCGGGGTACGACCCTCCTTGTACATCTCCGAGCGGGCAATCTCAGCACCGTTCAGACGGCCTGAAATCTGGACCTTGATACCCTCGGCACCCATACGCATGGTGTTCTGAATAGCCATCTTGATGGCACGGCGGTATGCGATCTTACCTTCTACCTGACGAGCGATGTTGTTAGCTACGATAACAGCGTCGAGCTCAGGCTTCTTAACCTCAAAAATGTTGATCTGAATCTCCTTATCGGTGATCTTCTTCAACTCCTCCTTAAGCTTGTCAACCTCAGAGCCGTTCTTACCGATGATCAGACCCGGACGGGCTGTGCAAACGGTGATGGTAACGAGCTTGAGTGTACGCTCAATGACAATACGGGATATGCTGGCCTTTGCCAGACGGGCATTCAGATACTTGCGGATCTCATTGTCCTCAACCAGACGCTCGTCATATTTGCCGAACCAACTGGAATCCCAACCTCTGATTATTCCCAAACGGTTGCTAACCGGATTAACTTTCTGTCCCATTTCTTACTCCTGATTGTCGTTAGTACTTGTTGCAGCTGCCTTAGTATCCACGAAAAGCGAAATATGGTTAGAACGCTTGCGGATACGGTAACCTCTACCCTGCGGGGCGGGTCTCAATCTCTTAAGGGTTACACCCTCGTCAACGTAAGCCTTGGTTACGAAAAGCTCGCCAGCCTCGGCCTTGCGCTCATTCTTCTGCTCCCAATTGGCAATAGCTGAACGAAGCACCTTCTCTACATCCTTAGAAGCAGCCTTATTTGAGTAACGCAGTGTACCAAGTGCACGGTTAACCTCCATGCCGCGGATCATGTCTACAACGAGACGCATCTTGCGGGGTGATGAAGGAACATCGTTCAGCTTGGCGAAGTACTGGGTCTTCTTAGCCTCTTTGATCTTTTCGGCTGCCAAATGTTTTCTATTTCCCATTATCTTTATTTATTTATTTCAAATAAACATGAAGTTTACTTCCTGTTGCCTGAGTGGCCGCGGAAAGTACGGGTGGGAGCAAACTCGCCGAGCTTGTGTCCAACCATGTTCTCCGTGATGTAAACAGGGATAAACTTATTACCATTATGAACTGCGATGGTATGGCCCACGAAATCGGGGGATATCATCGATGCCCTAGCCCAAGTCTTTACAACGACCTTCTTGCCGCTTTCGTTCATGGCAAGCACCTTGTCCTCGAGCTTTTTGTAAATATACGGACCTTTCTTAAGTGAACGTGTCATTTTGTACTCAGGTTAAAAGTTATTTCTTATTGGCTCTCTCGATGATATACTTCGTTGAGCTCTTCTTGGGATGTCTGGTCTTGAGACCCTTTGCGTACAGACCCTTACGTGAACGCGGGTGTCCACCTGACTGACGGCCTTCACCACCACCCATCGGGTGATCGTGCGGGTTCATAACAACACCACGGTTGTGAGGACGACGTCCTAACCAACGTGAACGGCCAGCCTTACCTGACTGCTCAAGAGCATGATCAGAGTTACCTACGCTGCCGATTGTAGCCTTGCAGGCTCCCAGTATTCTGCGAACCTCACCTGAAGGAAGCTTGATGACACAGTAGTCACCTTCCTTAGAAGTCAGCTGGGCAAAATTTCCGGCTGAACGGACGAGAGCTGCACCCTGACCGGGACGCAGTTCGATGTTGTGGATCACGGTACCTACGGGGATATCCTTAAGTGCCAGAGCGTTACCGATTTCAGGAGCTGCTTTCTCACCTGACATCAGTGTAGCGCCTACCTCAAGACCATTAGGTGCAATGATATACCTCTTCTCTCCGTCTGCATAGAACAACAGAGCGATACGGGCCGAACGGTTCGGATCGTACTCGATTGTCTTGACAGTTGCCGGAACCCCATCCTTATTTCTCTTGAAATCTATGATACGGAATTTGCGCTTGTGACCACCGCCGATATAACGTGCAGTCATCTTACCGTCGTTGTTACGACCGCCGGTAGCGAGCTTTCCGAATACAAGAGACTTTTCTGGTACCGATGCAGTAATCTCCTCAAAAGTACCAATAATCTTGTGTCTTTGACCCGGGGTTGTGGGTTTAAATTTACGTACTGCCATCTTTATTAAATGTTGCTATAAAAATCAATTGTATCACCCTCTTTCAGTGTCACGATGGCCTTCTTGTAGGCGTTAGCCTGGCCCTTTGACAGACCTTTGCGGGTGTAACGGGACTTTGTCTTGCCCATGTAGTATGATGTGTTGACATCAACGACAGTGACATTGTAGAGGTCCTCTACCTCTTTCTTAATCTCCAGTTTGTTGGCTTCAGGGCGAACGATGAAACCGAACCTGTTGGGGAACTTCTCAGTAATGGAGTTCATTTTCTCCGTTACAAGGGGTTTAACTATATATCCCATGATCAAGCCTCCTTATCTAATATACCGTTGATGACATTAATCGCATTCTCAGTCACAACAAGAGCGTCAGCGTTCAGGATACTGTAAGTATTTACAGATGAAGCGTTGACGACCTTGGTGCCCTGCAAATTTCGGGCCGACAAAGTTACGACA
The DNA here is from genome assembly GCA_017530735.1 of Bacteroidaceae bacterium. GTDB lineage: Bacteria > Bacteroidota > Bacteroidia > Bacteroidales > Bacteroidaceae > Colenecus. The sequence goes on from JAFXMB010000033.1 coordinate 13,602, forward strand.
TTATTGCTCTCGGGCAGGACGAACAAAGATTTCTTATCACAAACTTTAAGATTGTTTAAGATTTCTACAAAGTTCTTGGTCTTGGGTGCCTCAAAGCTGAAGTCCTCGACTACGATAAGAGCGTTCTCCTGAACCTTATATGAAAGAGCTGACTTGCGGGCAAGCTGCTTCTCCTTCTTGTTTACCTTGAAGCTGTAATCACGGGGCTTGGGACCGAATACACGTGCACCACCTACCAATACAGGTGAGTTGATGTCACCGCGACGAGCGCCGCCACCACCTTTCTGACGGCCCAGTTTCTTGGTTGAACCGCTGATTTCACTTCTCTCTTTTGACTTATGTGTGCCCTGGCGCTGGTTAGCCATGAACTGCTTCACATCCAGGTAGATGGCGTGATCATTGGGCTCAATGCCGAAAATAGCATCGTTAAGGACTACCTTTCTTCCGGTATCCTCACCTTTTATATTTAATACACTTACTTCCATTACCTCAGAATTGAAACGATTGAACCTTTATAACCCGGAATAGAACCCTTGATAAGAAGGAGGTTGTGCTCCGGAATAACCTTAAGAACCTGGAGGTTCTGAGTAGTCACACGCTCATTACCCATGTGACCGGCCATGCGCATGCCCTTGAATACCTTTGCAGGGTAAGAGCAGGCACCGATTGAACCGGGCTTACGACCGCGGTTGTGCTGACCGTGGGTCTGCTGACCTACGCCACCGAAACCGTGTCTCTTAACAACACCCTGGTAACCATGACCTTTTGATACTGCAACAACGTCAACAAAACTTGCGTCGTTGAACAACTCGACGGTAATTACATCACCCAGATTGAGTGAACCGTCAAAATCCTTGAACTCGGCCAAGTGTCTCTTGGGAGTTACACCAGCTTTCTTGAAGTGTCCCATCAGAGGAGCAGAAGTGTTCTTCTCCTTTGCATCCTCGAAACCGAGCTGAACAGCCTCATAGCCATCCTTCTCAACACTCTTGATCTGAGTAACTACGCAAGGACCTGCTTCGATAACGGTGCATGGAACATTCTTTCCATCAGCACCGAAGACCGATGTCATACCGATCTTTTTTCCTAATAATCCTGGCATTTCAAATATAAATTAAGTTACTGTAAATAATTTGTTTTACTCACTTGGTTATCAAACCTTGATCTCTACCTCAACACCGCTGGGGAGCTCGAGCTTCATCAGTGCGTCAACAGTCTTTGCAGTTGAGCTGTAGATGTCAATCAGTCTCTTGAATGAAGAGAGCTGGAACTGCTCGCGTGACTTCTTGTTTACGAATGTTGAACGGTTAACAGTGAAGATACGCTTGTGTGTGGGAAGTGGAATAGGACCGCTTACTACAGCACCGGTAGCCTTAACTGTCTTAACGATCTTCTCGGCTGACTTGTCTACGAGATTGTGGTCGTAAGACTTCAGTTTGATTCTGATTTTCTGACTCATTGTCTAAGTTTTAATTTGTTATTATTCATTTTTTGCGGCTCCGATAAGAGTCATTTGCTATCAAAAGCCGCGGTTCTCTCTTTTACCTATTATATATTATAACAGTGAAACGTTTCCGCCCTGCTCCTCAACAACCTGACGTGCGAGAGCCTTGGATACCTCGGCATGACGCTCGTAAGACATTGAAGAAGTAGCACGACCTGAAGTGATGGTACGGAGTGAAGTTACGTAACCGAACATCTCTGCCAGAGGCACGTGTGCCTTTACAACCTTGGCACCTGAGTGGTTGGTTTCCATACCCTCAACCTGTCCACGACGCTTGTTAAGGTCACCGATAACGTTACCCATGCTCTCCTCGGGAGTTACAACCTCAAGTGCCATGATAGGCTCGGTCAGACCGGGACCGGCCTTGACGCAAGCGTTACGGAACGCGTTGGTTGCGCAAACCTCGAATGAGAGGGCATCGGAATCAACCGGGTGATACTTACCATCCAGAACAGTAACCTTGAGTGAATCCATGGGAGCACCCATCAGGACACCGTTCTTCATAGCGTTGATGAAACCCTTCTCGATAGCCGGCAGGTAGGTCTTAGGCAGAGCCTCACCCTTGGTGGCATCGATGAACTGAAGTCCGCCCTTCCAATCGGGATCAGCGGGTCCGATTTCAACGACGATGCAAGCGTAGTGACCCTTACCACCAGTCTGCTTCTTATACTCTTCACGGAGCTGAACGGTCTGTGAGATAGACTCTTTGTAGCTAACCTGGGGACGACCCTGGTTGCACTCGACGCCGAACTCACGTTTCAGACGGTCAATAATAATATCAAGGTGAAGCTCACCCATACCTGAGATCAGTGTCTGTCCGGATTCCTCATCAACCTTAACGGTGAATGTGGGATCCTCCTCGGCCAGACGTGCCAGACCATCAGAGAGTTTGCTCATATCCTTCTCGGTCTTGGGCTCAACAGCGATGCTGATAACGGGATCCGGGAAGTCCATGCTCTCAAGTACCAGAGGTGCGGTCTCATCGCAGAGAGTATCACCGGTACGGATATCCTTAAGAGCAACTACTGCACCTATATCACCTGCAGCAACCTCATCAACCTGAATCTGCTTCTTAGAGTACATCTGGAAGAGACGGCTTACGCGCTCCTTCTTACCTGAACGGGTATTGAAGATGTAGCTTCCGGCAGTCACCTTACCTGAATATACGCGGAAGAAGATAAGACGGCCTACATAGGGATCAACTGCGATCTTGAATGCGAGAGCGGCTGTCTTCTCGTCGGAACGGGGATCACGGTGTGTGAGCTCATCCGTACCGGGCAGGAAACCATCCACACCACCGCAATCGATAGGTGAAGGAAGGAATGCGCATACATAGTCAAGCAGAGGCTGAACGCCCTTGTTGCGGAAAGATGTACCGCATACAACGGGAACAAGCTTCTGGCTGATGCAGCCCTTACGGACAGCCTTGAGAATCTCAGCTTCGGTGATGGTTGAAGGATCCTCAAGATACTTTTCCATCAGCTCTTCATCAAAATCGGCAGCCTTCTCAAGAAGGTTGTCACGCCACTGCTGGGCCTCGTCAGCCTGATCAGCGGGTATATCCTCGATGGTATACTCGGCACCAAGTGACTCATCACGCCAGTAGATGGCTTTCATTTTAATAAGGTCTATAACGCCCTTGAAAGACTCCTCCTGACCGATAGGTATTTCAATCGGGCAAGCGTTAGCCTTAAGGATCTCCTGCATCTGAGTGATGACTCCAAAGAAGTCAGCACCGGAGCGGTCCATCTTATTGACATAACCCAGACGGGGTACGCCGTACTTGCTGGCCTGATGCCAAACGGTCTCAGACTGGGGCTGTACGCCGCCTACTGCACAGAATACTGCAACAGCACCGTCAAGAACTCGGAGTGAACGCTCAACCTCGGCTGTGAAGTCAACGTGTCCCGGAGTGTCAATAAGGTTGATCTTATATGTGTTTTCCTGCCACTTCCAATGAGTGGTAACGGCAGCTGAGGTAATGGTTATACCGCGCTCCTGCTCCTGAACCATCCAGTCCATGGTAGCGGAACCGTCATGTACCTCACCTATTTTATGTGTTAAACCTGTATAGTAAAGAATACGCTCAGAAGTCGTAGTCTTTCCGGCACCAATGTGAGCCATGATGCCGATGTTTCTCGTGAGATGTAAATCCTGATCTGCCATGCAGTGTTATAAATTAGAATCTAAAGTGTGCAAAAGCTCTGTTGGCCTCGGCCATACGATGCATATCCTCCTTACGCTTGAAAGCACCACCGGTGCTGTTGAATGCGTCAACTATCTCAGCTGACAGCTTGTCTGACATAGACTTGCCACCGCGCTTGCGGGCGAATGAGATAAGGTTCTTCATGGAGATTGATTCCTTGCGGTCAGCACGGATCTCGGTAGGAACCTGGAAAGTAGCACCACCAATACGGCGGGACTTAACCTCTACCTGAGGAGTTACGTTATCAAGAGCCTTCTTCCAAATCTCAAGTGCAGACATCTCCTCATTGGGAAGTTTTGCCTTTACCTTGTCAAGGCTCTCGTAGAAAATCTCGAAAGATGTGTTCTTCTTACCATCGTACATGAGATGGTTCACGAACTTGGTCACTGCAACGTCGCCGAATACGGGATCCGGAAGGATGACGTGCTTTCTCGGTTTTGCTTTTCTCATTTTAAATCTTTTGTTTTGTTCGGGTTGTCATTCTGATTCTTCAACATCCACGCTTGGACATTTACTCAACCTCACTCTAACCAAAACTTGTTAATGATTACTTCTTAGCTGCTTTAGGACGTTTTGCACCATACTTGGAACGTCTCTGGAGACGACCGTTAACGCCGGCGGTATCAAGAGTACCGCGGATGATGTGATAACGTACACCGGGGAGATCCTTTACACGACCGCCGCGTACAAGCACGATTGAGTGCTCCTGCAGGTTGTGACCCTCACCGGGGATGTAGGAGTTAACCTCCTTCTGGTTGGTAAGACGGACACGTGCAACCTTTCTCATGGCTGAGTTAGGCTTCTTAGGTGTCGTTGTGTAAACTCTTACGCAAACGCCTCTTCTCTGAGGGCAGGAATCCAGGGCCGGAGACTTACTCTTGTCCTCCAGGACCTGACGTCCTTTGCGTACTAACTGCTGAATTGTTGGCATGTTTGTTTGTTTTTAATTATTATATATTAAATAGTAAATCCAGAATTTTGGCGTGCAAAGATACGACTAATATTCAATAACACAAGCGAAACCCGGTAGTTTTTATACTTTTAACGGCAAAAAAGAGACAAAAAAGGCGGATACCCGAAAATATCCGCCTCAATTCTGGTTCAAAAAAACAGTTTCGTTATGCCTCTCCGTGGAAGTCAGAAATGGGAGGCATGTAGGTTCCCTTCTGAGCCTTCATCTCAATGGTTCCGAAAGCGCTCTCGTATTTGGCGACGTTATCCTGAAGAGCCATCAGAAGACGCTTGGCATGCTCGGGCGACATGATCACGCGGGACTTGACCTGAGCCTTAGCCATTCCAGGAAGAATACTTATAAAATCCATTACGAACTCAGATGATGAATGGGTTATCATAGCAAGGTTTGAATAAACGCCCTGAGCCACCTCCTCCTTGAGTTCAATCTGCAACTGCTTCTGTCCGTTTCCGTTCTGTTCCATTGTAGTGTATACTGTTTGTGTTGTTATCAATCCCATGCGAATATAACTCATCTTGGGGAGAACTGCAAAACAATCGGCCCAAAAGAGTACGGGCCGATAGGCGGGCGCACACGAAAAACTAACGAATTTTTCTTACACATTATCAGCCTCCCGCAATACTCAACTAATATTTTTCTGTATTATTTTTTCGACATTGATTATCTATTTGTATATTTGCTGAACTGTCCCTACGGACACCTCCGGGACAGGCCCACCAACTAGTCTAATCTAACGATAAACTAACAAATATGAGTAATTACAAAGAGACAGGTAGCAAAGCCTATCTGTATGGAATCTGCGCAGTAGCCGTCATAGGCGGTCTTCTGTTCGGATATGACACCGCTGTCATTTCCGGTGCCGAGCAGGCATTGCAGAAATTCTTCGCAAGCGGACTTGGAGAGTACTATTCAACCGGAATGCACGGTTTTGTAACATCTTCAGCCTTGATCGGATGTATCATCGGAGGACTTATCTCAGGTATCATGGCCACCAGACTGGGCCGTAGAAACGCATTGATTTTTGCATCTGTGCTGTTCTTCCTGTCAGCCCTCGGAAGTTACATGCCGGAGTTCCTTTTCCGTCCCAACTTTGAATTCTTCCAGCCCGGTGAGGCCACCAAGGGACTTATGTGGGCATTCATCCTTTATAGGGTTCTTGGAGGTATCGGCGTTGGTATGGCATCGGCCATCTGCCCCATGTACATAGCAGAGGTTGCGCCCGCGCAGATACGCGGAACACTGGTTTCATGCAACCAGTTTGCAATCATTTTCGGTCAGTTGGTAGTATACGCCATCAACACCCTTATCCGTAGCGGATTGGCCGATACACCCGAACTTATACAGGCCGCAATGGTCAACATAGGATGGCGCAGGATGTTCGTAAGCGAGGCCTTCCCGGCCGGCGCATTCGGACTGCTTCTGCTGCTTGTGCCCAAGACTCCGCGTTACCTGGTTATGCGTGGCAACACACAGAAGGCCATGGCCGTTCTTACCCGTATCAACGGTGAGGGCCGCGCGCAGCAGATCCTTCAGGAGATCAAGGATACTCTGGTAGAGAAGAAGGAGAGCCTCTTCTCATACGGTATCCTGGTTATCATAGTAGGCGTACTGCTCTCATTCTTCCAGCAGGCCGTAGGCATCAACGTGGTTCTCTACTACGCTCCCCGTATATTCCAGAACATGGGTTCAAGCGGTGACGCCGCAATGATCCAGACCGTAGTAATGGGCGTTGTAAACATCCTCTTTACCGTAGTAGCCATCCTGACCGTCGACAAGTGGGGCCGCAGACCTCTGCTTATAGTAGGTTCCATAGGCATGGCCATCGGTATGATAGCACTGAGCATCCTGTCATTCTGCGATGTCATAGGAGTTGCCGCACTGGTATTCATTATCATCTACACCGCATCATTCATGATGTCATGGGGCCCCATCTGCTGGGTTCTTATCTCAGAGATATTCCCCAACACCATCCGCGGTAATGCAGTAGCAGTTGCAGTAGCAGCACAGTGGATTTCAAACTACGTGATATCATCAACCTTCCCGTCACTCTGCGAGTGGAGCATTGGCGGTACATATCTTATTTACGCCGGCTTCTCAGTACTGTCAGCACTCTTTGTACTGAAGATGGTACCGGAGACCAAGGGCAAGACCCTGGAGGAGATGAGCGCTCTGTGGAAGAGCAAAATGAAAAAGTAATGACAAAAAAAGAGGCCCGCGCTTGCGGGCCTTTTTTATTTACTTAACGACTCCCTGTTTTATCAGGTATTCCGCTATCTGAACGGCGTTCAGTGCGGCGCCCTTACGGATCTGATCGCCTACAATCCAGAAGCACATTACATTGGGATTGGCAATGTCCTTACGGATACGTCCTACGTAAACCGGATCGGTACCGGCCAGGAACAGAGGCATGGGATACTCCTTCTTGCTGGGATCATCCATCAGGACAAGACCCTCACCGTTCTTTACAGCCTCACGGAAAGCCTCAACTGATACAGGCTGCTCTGTCTCTGCCCAGATGGCCTCAGAGTGGCAGCGGAGTGCAGGAACGCGTACGCATGTAGCGCTGCACTTAATATCGTTGTGGAACATCTTGCGGGTCTCGTAGAACATCTTCTCCTCCTCCTTGGTATAACCGCTCTCCTTGAATACATCGATATGGGGAATCAGGTTGAATGCCAACTGATAGGCGAACTTGTTAACGGTAACCTCCTCGCCGGCCAGAGCCTGACGGTACTGCTCCTCAAGTTCCTTCATTGCAGCTGCACCTGCACCGCTGGCAGCCTGGTAGGTAGATACCTGAACGTTCTTGACGGGTGAAAGGTCATTCAAAGCCTTAAGAGCAACAATCATCATGATGGTTGAGCAGTTAGGATTGGCAATGATGCCCTTGGGACGAACCAGTGCATCCTCGGGGTTAACCTCAGGAACAACCAGAGGAACCTGCGGATCCATACGGAAAGCGCTGGAGTTATCAATCATGATGGCACCGTACTTGGTGATGGTCTCGGCAAACTCCTCGGAGGTACTGCCGCCGGCCGATACGAATGCTATGTCTATTCCCTTGAAATCATCGTTATGCTGAAGAAGCTTGACCTGGATCTTCTTACCGCCATAGGTGTAATAGGATCCGGCACTACGGGATGACCCGAACAAAACCAACTCATCGAGCGGAAAATTACGCTCTTCCAGCACACGCAGGAACTCCTGTCCTACAGCACCGCTGGCTCCAACAATTGCTACTCGCATAGGATAATCTGTTATAGTTTGAATAATTTGGCCGCAAAATTAGTGTTTTACGCGTAAAAATGACATCTTAAAAAGCATAAAAACTCAAAATATTAGAGCAAAATCGGCCAAAAGCGTATATTTTTGCATCATTAATAATTCAACGGATGATTGAACTTGACAATATAACCCGAAGCTTCGGTTCACTTCAGGTACTCAAAGGCATAAGCCTGAACATAGAGCGCGGAGAAGTAGTGAGCATAACTGGCCCCAGCGGAGCCGGCAAGACCACCCTGCTCCAGATAATGGGCTCACTTGACAAACCCGACGGCGGAAAGGTTCTCTATGACGGACAGGATATAACCCGCATGAGCGAGAAGGAGATATCGGCCTTCCGTAACAAACATATAGGATTCGTATTCCAGTTCCATCAGTTGCTACCCGAATTCACTGCACTTGAAAACATAAGCATACCCATGCTGATAGCCGGCCAGGGAATGCGCCAGGCCAACGCAAGAGCCAAGGAACTGCTGCAGTTGCTGGGACTGGCCGACAGGGCCGATCACAAGCCGTCAGAACTCTCTGGAGGCGAGAAGCAGAGGATTGCAGTTGCCCGCGCACTGGCCAACCAGCCTGACGTAATACTGGCCGATGAGCCATCGGGCAGTCTGGACACCAAAAACAAAGAGGAACTGCACAAACTCTTTTTCAGCCTGCGTGACCAGTTGGGACAGACTTTCGTGATTGTGACCCACGACGAGTCACTTGCCGCAATGACTGACCGCACGATACGTCTGCTTGACGGATCAATACTGAAATAAGATTACCACTTACGGAAACTGAGGATGGTTTTGCGGCCGGAGAGCACCAGATGCTTGCGGTCGGGATACTCCACCTTAAAGGTTGAGACAATGCTGTCAAGACCGCAATCCCGAAGTTTGCCTGCAAGAGAAGCATCGTTATAGATGGAATAATCCATTTTAATTGAATCACCCGTAGCAGTTGTGATGCCGTGCTGCTTGCTCAAGCCGGGAGCCTCAATAAGCACTATGTGACGGGCAAACCCGAACATGATATTGTCCACATCCTTAGACTGGCAGGGCTGTCCCTGAAAGTCCTTTCCGTCCCTGTATTCAATTCTGTCCAGACGCCAGTAGAAATCCAGGTCATCATCCGGGAAAGCCTTTTCCATGCATCCCGAGAAGACGGTCAATGTGAGCAGTGACAAAACGGTTATGAATGTATTCCTTTTCATAGCACTTTCCAGAATTTTGAGATTGTGAGCATTACGCCCTTATTGTTACCCAGCAGACTGCCGCTGTCAATATCCATCGCACCGGACAGGGTAAACTTCCAGTCATATCTGTCACCCAGCCTGTAAGAGCATTCAATCATAAGCGATGTAACACTCTCTATATCCTTAAGCGGCGCTCCGTAACAACCCCAGTGACGGGTTGTGGTAGCCAGCAGCCTGTAATCAATCTTATCGGTAATACCACCGTCCACTCCAAGATGGAACATCTGAACGCGGTTACTGCGGAACCGGTTGGAATTATCGGCATTATATGCCGGAGACACAAGCACCGGATTACCTATGGCATATCCGTGATGGGTATAGGAATCATATATGCCGTGATTGTACATTCCGTCACGGCCATCGACCTCCTCAATCACATACATACCGTCAGTATTGCAGGCCGCGCTGTGACAAATGGGACCGCAGAGACCGCGGGTATTCATGAACTCAAGGACTGCATTACGGAAGAAACGTATGTTGTCCGGTGCATTTACCTCAATGCTGAACAGACCGTCAAACCAGTTACGTCGGAACCCAAAGAATATGAAGTCCTTGTTACCCTCCATATCATTCTTGTATTCTATGCCCAACCACGAGGAGTGATCCTCATAGAAGTGCTCG
>JAFXMB010000034.1 GCA_017530735.1 Bacteroidaceae bacterium
ACCTGACGGGTATCGGGCACCTGCTTTGCCAAAACAATAATATTGAACTTTTCCATAGGGGTAGCAAAGATAAGGATAAAGCTACCCCCAGCCTTTTGGGAATCTGGCAAAACGGGGCGTTTTGCACAGTCATTCTCATTTTGTAAACTCCCGTAAAGGGAAACGGATGAGGGGCTCAGTCCTCGAGCATGGATTTCTGGTTCTGGCGCTCCAGTTTGTGGAAATCGGAACCGGTCTTTACCTTGGCTATGGTGGCTATTACGGCGTTGTAGAGCTCGCTGCCCTCACGGTAATCGCCCGGGCAGGCAAAGTTTACGCGGCCGCGGTGAACCAGATTGCGGGCCTGTGCACGGCTTGACTCGTTGCCGGGCTTGTATATGGCTATCGAGTGGCCTCCCTCGCTCTTTACTATGCGCATGCTGGGTATGTCGGTCTCTCCGTCACCAAAATAGATCATGTTCTGGAACGGAACCGGGCGGCTCTCATCGGGCATGGAGTCATTAATCTGGGCATTGCGCCATATGTCATATATGCCTTTGTTTATCATGAAAATGAACTGGGTCTTGGAGGTGAAATCCACTGCCACTGCCGGCCAGACGGCCTTGTCATTCTCATACATGAACGAGCAGGCGTATATCTGCTTGAAGTATCTGGCTATCGATGTACCCTCAATGAGTTCCTTAAGGCCCGATGAGATTATGTAGTGCTCCACATTGACTCCCATCTCGGCACCCTTGCGGTTTATCAGTTCAAACCACTGCTCCACTCCGGGAAAGAACCCTATTCCACGACCGAACTCCACAAACTGCTGGCGGCGGATGCTTATGCCGTTCTCCTGGGCCTTATCCACCATGAGTTTCATGTAAGCCAGGATGGTGCTGGACTGCTGTTTCTCTGCCAGTCCGTGCGATGCCTTCCAGAATGACTCCTTATCGGTCAATCCTATGGCATCCATAAAGTCATACTCCTGCATATATGACGGCGACAGTGTTCCGTCAAAATCATACATCAGCGCAACCGTGGGTCTATCCATATTTTTGTTTTTTAGGTTTACAAATTTATCTAATTTTGCGGGCAAATAGTTTATTCCAATGAAGAGAAGTTTGATTTTTAGCGGATTGCTGGCAGTATTGGCAATCTGTTTTGTTTCCTGCAGGAACAAGAGCAATGAGATTACAATTAACGGTATCTGGAACCTTTCCCGTTCTGAGTATTATTATGATGGAAATAAGTTGGATTACGACGCATCTGTAATAGGAATCTGCGACAGTGCGGCTATAAAGCCGGTCCTGATGTACCCCTATGAAGTAACATGGTATTTCAATGAGGACGGCAAGGGTCAATTCAGCGGTCATGACAGTACCTCAGTCAACTTTACCTACACTTTAAACGGCAATCAGATAAACATCTCTTTCGGTGAAGAGGAAGAGCAACCCGGTTATAAGACCTCTATCACATCCGCCTTCTTCTTTGAGAACGGCAAGATTCGCGTAAGTGATACTTTTTCCGATATCCACGGTTGGGCAAAGGTCAGCAACCGCGAAGAGGTGTTCGGCCTGGATGGTCAGAAGAACCACAAGCTTGAAGCCGTACACTACTACGACAAACTCCTTAAGGAATAAGAAGCGAAGAATCTCCGTAACTAAGGAATCTGAATCCGTTAGTTAGGGCGTAATCGTATATCTTTTTCCAGTCGCCGTTCACAAAGGCCGATACCAACAGCAACAGGGTACTCTGGGGCTGGTGGAAATTGGTAACCATCATCTTTACGATGTGGTATTTGTAACCCGGTGCAATGATAATCTGAGTGCTTGTCTTAAGCACATCCAAATGATGACGGTCCAGGTAATCCAATATGTATTGGAGAGCCTGGACCGATGTCATATCAGGCTCCGTCTCATAAGGAGTCCACTGATTGACATGCATCTCCTCCTCGGTGGCATCGGGATGGGTGCTCAGGTAAACACCGATATAATAGAGACTCTCAATGGTACGGACCGATGTCGTTCCAACAGCGATGGTCTCACCGCCATGGGCAATCAACTTCTCAATGGTGGAGCGCTTGACCGCAATAAACTCGGTATGCATCTCATGACCGCTGATTTCTTCTGATTTCACGGGACGGAAAGTACCGGCACCCACATGAAGCGTCAGCTCCTCACGGTCAATACCGTGGGCATCCAGATCCTTGAGAACACGCTCCGTAAAGTGCAGACCCGCAGTAGGAGCCGCAACGCTGCCCTTGATCTTGGAATAAACGGTCTGATATGTAGTCTTGTCACTCTCCTGTGACTCACGGTTAAGATACGGGGGAATAGGAATCTCACCCACAGCCTCAAGAAGTTCCGCCCAACTTACGCCACCGTCCCAACTGAAGTCAACCTTGTGACTGGTTCCATGCAGAGGACCGCGACGGGCCTCAAGAGTTATTGTCTTATCGCCAATCTGAACAGTATTGCGCAATACGGGGGTATCCTCCTTCCAACGTTTAAGGTTGCCCACCAGGCAATACCAGGAGCACCGCTCAGTCTGAGTAAACATAACCTGATAATCCGACGGATCAGCCGGTTCCAGCAGGAAAATCTCAATGAGAGCGCCAGTTGACTTGGGTCCCCCCGTAGCCTCCTTGCGGAAATGAAGACGGGCCTGAATAACCTTGGTGTTGTTGAATATCATCAACGCCCCCTTAGGCAGATACTCAGGCAGATTACGGAAAACATCATGAGAAACCTCCCCATGCCTATAAAGCAACAACTTTGAACTGTCCCTCTCAGCCAACGGGAACTTGGCAATCCGCTCATCCGGCAACGGATAATTAAACTCACTAATCTTAATATGTTTTACCGCATCTTCCATATTCAAAGCACAAAGTTAACAAGAAATCAGTCTGCCACTGCAAGAGTGAACACACTAACCTTCAGATTAGGTATTTTTTCCTCCATAACATCAATAAGAGAGCATAAGGTAGCACCGGTGGTAATCACGTCATCAACCACCAGAACATGCTTACCTTGCAGAGATGAAGGATCAGTGACCGCAAATAATTCCTGCGCATTGTTCCAACTCTGATACTTGCCAAGACCAGCCTGCTTGGAATGAGCCTTGACACACTTTACAGCGTTATTGATAACTGGAAGACCTGTAGCCTTACGTATACCCTTTGCTATAAAAGAGCACTGGTTATACCCGCGCTTTATCTCTTTCCAATAGGTAATAGGCATGGGAACAATGCAGTCAATCCCCTCACAGAACCCTTGAGGGATTAGTTCCTGAGCCC
>JAFXMB010000001.1 GCA_017530735.1 Bacteroidaceae bacterium
ATAGCGCTTCATCCAGGTATCCGACAACTCCTGAGCCACCGCCCTTGAACGGTTGGTGTTAGTGTTGATAGGCATGTAGATGGTGGCCGATATACGTGACTGCTCATCGGACGGGAAGAACTCGGACTTGAGGTTTCCGGCAGTGAACAGGGATGCCACGAACAGCACTATGGCTATAAGCACGATAGTCTTGCGGTGACGTACTGCCACGTTGATGAGTTTTGAATACCAGTGATCCAGACCGTCCAGAGCCTTCTGGATAGGACTGTAAAGGAAAGTATGTATGCGGCTGCCCTTCTTCTCCAGCTTGAGCATACGTGAGCAGAGCATAGGAGTAAGAGTCAGTGATACAACCAGAGAGATGGCAATGATGATACACATCATCCAGCCCAGCTGCTTGAACATTACACCGGCCATACCCGACATCATGGTGAGCGGGAAGAACACGGCGAATATGGTCATTGTGGATGCCATAACCGATACAGCAACCTCATTGGTAGCATGTATGGCAGCCTGCTTGGGGTTGGCACCGCGCTCAATATGGGTTGTGATGTTCTCCAATACCACAATCGTATCATCCACAACCATACCAATGGCAATGGTCAGTGAACTCAGAGATATGATATTGAGTGAACCGTCAGTTACGAACAGATATATGAACGATGCAATCAGTGACAGCGGGATAGTGATAGCCACAACCATCGTAGCACGCCAGCGGCCGGTAAAGAAGTATACCACCAGCACCACAAACAGCAGGGCGTAGAGAATAGTCTCTGCCAGAGAATTAACTGTCTGTATGATATCCTCTGATCCGTCATGGATCATACCTATATGAATATCGCTTGGCAGGTTCTTCTGCAATGCGGGCAGAGCGGCATTCACCTTGCGGCAAATCTCCACTGTATTGGCACCGGTCTGCTTCTGGATAACCATCATGGCACCCTGAACACCGTTGTTGTAAGACTCCTGTGCACGCTCCTGAGTACGGTCCACAATCTCGGCCAGGTCACTCAGATAGACGTTACGTCCGCCTATTGATGCCACCACCAGGTTGGCCATGTCACGCGGATCCTTGAATTCACCGTCCACGCGCAGGGCATAGGTCTCATTACCCAGATCCAGGTTACCGCCCGGAATACTGCGGTTCTCAGAACCAATCAGGGCCGCAATAACCTCAATGGTCAGGTTGTAAGCCTCCAGCTTGGCGGGATCGCAGTAAACGTAAATCTCACGCTGCGGGGCACCTGTAACAGAAACCGTACCCACACCGGGAATACGTGCCAGCGGGTTGACCACATTCTCATCCAGAATCTTGTAAAGAGCGCTCTGGCTCTCACCTGCCTGGACTGAAAGCAGCATGATAGGCATCATACTGGTATCAAACTTGAATATGATAGGCTGTCCCGCACCGTCAGGCAACGAGTTTGAAATCATACTGAGTTTGTCACGCACATCGTTGGTAAGGTCATCAATGGAGTGGCCGAACTCAAACTCAAGAGTAATGACCGATACATTCTCCGATGAACGTGATGTGATATGCTTGATGTGACTGCAGCTGTTGAGTGTGTTCTCCAGCGGGCGGGTCACGTTATTCTCTATATCCGATGCGTTAGCGCCGTTATAGTACGTAAACACCATGATGGTGTTGGACTCTATATCGGGCAACTGGTCAATGGGCAGCTTGGAGTAAGAGAACAAGCCGAACACCACCACTGCCACAAAACAGAGTGCCGTAAATATTGGTCTTTTGACCGATCCTTCGTATAGACTCATAATAACGGGCTGTTTACTTCTTTACTTCAACTTCCTTGCCGTCGGACAGTCTTGCCTGACCCTCAATAACCACCTGGGCTCCGTTGGGTACACCCGATATCAGCTCATAGCGGTCACCCAGACGCTGACCAAGCTCAACCTTGTTGTAGCTGACCTTGCCGTTGTTGTATACATATACAAAACGGTCACCTGATCCGGAACGCTTCTCAATAGCCAGGTCAGGAACAACCACGTGGTTGAGTGTGCCCATGTTCAGAGTAGCGCGGGCAAACATACCGGGACGTATCTTAAGATCCTCATTGGCCACGATAACCTCAACCGGGAAAGTATGTGTCATTGCGTCAACCGTAGGATAGATCAGTGACACCTTGCCGGTAAAAGTCTCATCGGGATATGCATCCAGCTCAATCTTTACCTGATCACCCTTCTTTACCTTTGAGTAGTACTGCTCTGATACGTTGATGGTAAGTTTAACGGGAGCAATCTTCTGTACCACCAGAATGGGCTGGCCGCCGTAAAGATCACCGTTATCATAAGTTCTGGCGGTAACTACACCGTCAATAGGGCTAGCCAGACGGGTATTCTCACGCAGGGTCTTGAGAGACTTGCGTGCCACCTCCAACTGCAGTTTCATATTCTCCCACTCGGACTGTGAAACACCGCCCACCTGATACAACTGGTCAATGCGGTTAAACTCTGTCTCCAGATTCTTGAGCTGCATCTCCTGCTGGCTCAGAGTGGTCTCATCCATCTCTACCAGAATCTGTCCTTTCTTTACATTGTCACCCACCTCAACGTTGATCTTGCTGATACGTGCGGGAGTGGCGGGAGCAATGTTGTTCTTTATCTCACCTACAATGGTAGCGGAATAAACCTGAATCTGAGCCACAGGCTCCTCGACCACCTTGGCAAGTGTTACCAGGGGTTTTGCTGCAGGCTCAGCCTGAACTGCAGCAGTTGACTCTGTCTTCTTCTGCCCGCAGGCTGCCATAATCAGCATGGAGCAGATAGCAATTCCTGAAATTCTGAATGCTTTCATTTTATCTTGACTTTTTAATTATACCCTCAGTTATTCATTATCGGCAGCGGGAATACCCTCTTCATTACCCAGAACCTTGTCCAGGTCTGCCTTGGCAGCCAGGTAGTTGTAGATGGACTGGCTGTATGTGAGTTTAGCCTGAGTAAGCTGAACCTCGCTGTTGTTGAGTTCCAATATGGTACCCTTACCTATCTCATAGCGCTTGCTTGCTATCTCACGTCCCTTCTCGGCCTGCTCAATGGCCTCATGGTTACTGGCCACCTGCTCGGCATTGGCCTTCATGTTGTCCACGTAACTGCGTACCTGCATACCCAACTGCTTCTCTGTATAGTCAATATTCTGACTCAGCTGGCTTATCTGCAACTTTGTACTGCGCAGTTTGGTAAAGTTACCCATACGGAAAATAGGCACTGAAAGTGACAGCACTATCGATGAACTCTTGGCCCATGTATAATCACCTACGTTCCAGTTGTCATTGTAAAGAGACTGGAAAGAATAAGTACCGGCCAGTGCCAGAGTAGGCATAAAGTTCATCTTCTGAACCTTGAGTGTCTGGTTGAGCATAGTCGCGTTGTTCTTGAGCTGACGCATATTGGTGTTGTTCTCAAGAGAGTAGTCTCCGGCTGTAAGCGACTCCATGTAGAGTTGGTCCTCATAATCCTCCATGCTGCCCTCAACCTCAATCTCTGTCTCCGGATCCATTCCCATAAGGATCATCAGCTGCAGTTTGGCAAGCGTTACGGCATTGCGGGCCTGCAGTACGGTAGGATTCAGGCTGCGCAACTGGACCTCGGCACTTATCTTGTCATACTCACTGGTACCTCCCAGTTCGTAAAGTGACTTTACCACATTGAAGTTCTTCTCTGCCTGCTCCATGCTCTTGCACAGTACGTCATAGCTGTCCTGAGCCAGTATAACCTGATAATAGGCCTTTGTAACCTGGTTTACCAGATCCAGTTTTGAACTGCGGCTCTGCTCTACTGCATTATCCAGGTCACTCTTGGTAAGGTTCATGGTTGCATAAACCGTAGGAGCAAACAGCGGCAGGCTAACCTGTATCTGTCCGTTCCATGTACTGGTATTATCTCTACCCATTTTGAATTCACCTACCTTCATTTCACCGGTAACAGGATCCGGCATTTGCATCTTCATAACTGATGCCAATAAGGTATACTGAACGGTACCGTTAAAATCGGCACTTGGCAGAAGTGCCTGCCAGGCCTCATCCTTGCTGATTTTCTTGACCTCAATCTGCTGCTCGGCCACCTTGATGGTGGGGTTCTCACTCAAGGCAATCTTCAGGGCATCGTCAAGCGTGAGTTTCAGTGCACCGCCTGTCTCCTGGGCATTGACGGCAACCGCAAACAATGCAGCTGCAACCAGGAATCCTGCCCTCCTTAAAAAATCTCTCTTCATCATCTATTGTTTGATTTATACCTATACCTATCCAGTTTTTCCATTCCCTTGGGAGTGGCTATTCCTCTGAGCAGCACCACCATCGTACCGTCAATGAGTTCATCATAACGGAACAAACCTGTCTCGGACTCCTTGTTGGCCATGGCCCCCATTGTCCTGAAGGCTTTCATGAGCACATCCATATTAAGGTCATCACGGAATACACCCTGCTTTACACCAAGTTCCATAAAACAGCGCATGCGGTTGGCCATATCGGCCAGATGCTCATGGAAAATTTTCTTGAGACGGGGATACTTGTCCATATCCGAGAACTTGTTGTGGTCTGTCTCACCGGACTCATTCAGGATTATTTCCAGATGATTGATAATAACCGATAGCACATCCTCCTCACGGTTAATCTCATCCTCAATTGTCCGGGACATAAGGGCTGTATGTCTCTTAAAGCATTCAATAAGAAGTTCCTCCTTGTTCCCGAAAATCTCATAAAGGGTACGCTTGGAAACCGACAGTTCCTGAGCAACATCGTCCATCCTGACCGACAGGTTACCGCACTTGAGAACTATCTCAGAGGTAGTCTGAATAGCCCTCTCGCGTATATCGTCCCTGTTTGTCGGATTTATGATCATGAATGCGTCCTTTGTTTCAGGCCGCAAAGATACAAGAAAACTCTACACAACGTGCAGAGTTTTCCGACCAAAATAGCTCATTTAGCCATTTTTAGCACTTTCTATTTCTTAAATGACTGGTTTCGCCAAAAATCAGAAGTTATAGCCGCCTGCCGGGTCTTCATCCCGTAAGAATAAAGTATGATTATCCCAACCTGAAAGCATGTCATCGTCAAAACAATACGCTTCAATTACTACTTTGTCGGGACCTATAGTGTATAACCAGAACTTGATATCATGCTCTTGATCTACCCATACAAAATAATGACGTCCGCCTTCACTTTCCTCAACGTAATCGGCGTAAAAATCGATGGTCGTATATTCTGTTTCTGAGTATTTTCTATCATACAATTGGCCGTATACTCTTGAGTCAGAGAAAGAGAAGCGGTACCATCTATCGCCATTTGTCAGCTTCCATGTGGTGTTCCGGATAACCGGCGAAGGATTATCATCCTTTACGCAACCGTTAAGAGCGGTTACAGTCAGCAATAACACTAAATAAAAACAGTATCTTTTCATCTTACATCCTGATTAAAAATTAATTCCCAGTCCCAATTGCCAGCAATTGAAAGAATATGGTCCCCAGAAAGACCTGAAATCACGTTCATTGAATGCAGTTCTGAACATCCTCTCATCATCTCTTACAAAACCAACAGACAGAATAAGGTTCTTATACCCGACCTCCACTCCGGCTTCATATTGCATAATGAATTTTTTTGCCTCGCTCTGTACAGATGATTCATTGAAGAGTTCAAAATAGTGATCAAACCAGGTTGCGGATTCAACATAATCTTTCTCTACATATCTGAGGTTATATTTACCCCTCAAACCCAGATAAGGTATTATGCTGACATCACCTTTTGAATACAACTGATAACCAAGCCTGAACGGTATGTATAAATAACTGTATTCTCTAAGGAGTTCGCGATAGGCATTCAGTCTGAATGGATCCAGGAATATGGTTCCTACAGGTTCAGGTTGACTGGGATCCACAAATCGGCCTGTCACCAATTCCTGGTTTCCGACTTCATCTATTCTGGAAAATGTATAGCCCAATCCGGTACCGATTTCAAACCTTGACTGAGGGATTGTGTAAGACAGTTTATAGTCTACACCTATACCGAAACCGCTTACGGTCGCTATCCCCCATTCTCTGACATCATAGTCATATCTGGGAAATCTGGTGGGCAGATAAGAAGTTGTAACGGAGAATCCGTTTCTTATCCCCGGTTTGGCATTATCAACTGTCTCCGCCTGCTTTGCTTCTATGGGTGCGGATATCAGTGTAAAGGATAAAATCAGCAAACAAGATGCAAATCTCATAACTCAAATAAATTATAACCTAAATATATCAGAACGTATAAATCAGCTGAGCGCATATTCCCATTTGGAGCAGACTTTCGGCCTGACTGTCGGCTATTTCGCTTGAATTCATTGTCTTACCGAAATAGTCAGTTGACGTGTAATTGGTAAGTGCTCCCGATGTAAGTGACAGACTTGCACCTATTGAAAGCTTATCGGACAGCATATGTGAATAGGTCGCGTCAGCTGTCACACCGGATGTCATACCATGGGTAGAACCTTTCTTGCCTGCAATACTGCTGGAATAATTGTAGATCAGCAAACCAAAACCTACATCGTACATAAAGAAGTTCTTGCCGTCTTTTGAAATAAAGCGTTTGGAATAGATCGGGCCGACATAGCTTATGTCCACTTTATCTGACAGCAATCCCTCAAGGCTTGGAGAGCCGTCGTTAAATGTTATTGACGCATAGTCTTCTGATGCGGCGTGCATCAATTGATAGCGTACTCCGAATCCGCAAGTCCTGGAAGAGTTGAAATAACGCACATAATCAGCACCCACTAATATTCCGCGTAACATTCTCTTAAGATGCATCTGCTCAAATTCATTCATATCCGGGTTCATCTTGCCAAGTCTTTTGCCATATCCGGTATAGACTCTGAATCCGTTGGGACCTGTAAATTCAGCATCAAGCCCGTCAATACTTTCAGATCCCGCATTCAGGTATGAACGGTTGTTTGCGGCCGTCTGGTTGGTTGTACTTGTCCAGGTTGGCCCTTGGACTGAAGGCTCGGGTTTGCTTACCTCCATAGGTACAGCAACACGATTGATATTGTCAGCCCTGTACACATCCGTGTTCAGCTGATGTACGTCTGCCCGTGCACCTGAACTGATAAAATCTTTAATCCTGAGATATCTTCCGCCAGCCTCCCAAGCCTCAAAACGTGCAATCTCAACCATGTTATCATAACTGCGGTTACCATTGACCTGGACTGAGCCCATCCACTCTGCATTATCGGGCAAGGGCTCTTTTTCCTTATACACAGCCACATCCTCAAGACTGGGCAGAGGCTTTTCCTTATGGATGAAATTTGATGTAACCTTGGGCGAGCAAGAAGACAATGCCCACACCGTAACACAAACAAAGAAAGACAGATAACTCTTCATTGGCAATATGGTTTAAATGTCACAAATATAATCAGAAAGTTAAACTAAGCGATAATCCTTGCGGATTAACATCCCAACTCATCAGACCCAAGGTCTCACCGCCGGCTTTCTTAATTCTCTTTGCTTTGGTTCCATACTTTGCGGTAAGGAAGATGGATACTCCCGTTCCGATACATCCTACAATTGACATTGCTTGACCTTGCTTATAGGCAGGAAGGCTCTCGGCCTCTCTGTATAAGCGCAGATATTCATCAAGATCATCCTGGTCTGACCAGTGTTCATCAATATAACGGTTTTGTGAAGCAATGCATATACTACTTCCCACCAGCCAGGTAGCACCAAACACAACGATACCGGTCACACCGGCTTTCTTGATGTTATTGTATTTTTTATAATCAGCCGATAAGTTATAATCGGCACCAGTAGCATACTGTGCAAATGTCGGCGCACACAGCAACGCCAGGAAAAGGACAATTGTAAAACGTTTCATCTCATTATGTGATAAATAATTAATAATAATCTCAAATATAGGTATTTCTTTCAATTCCTGAAGAACAGAGTGTTCCATTCCTCAGGAATCTTTTTCAGGATGTACTGTTTCAAACGGCCGGAATAACTTGCGGACCTGTTTATCAGTTCCATACACAAACGCCAGTTTACGCCAAGGTAGCGATAAATGCAGTACATAACCTCTGTACCTGAAAGTGAAGTAGCAGCTCTTTTCATTATCGTTATAGGTTTCTCAAAATAGAGCTCGGTATCATGTCTTATGACCGATACTTCCGATGATTCCGGCACACGGTCAGCAACAGACAGTTCCTGTAACAAAGTATATCCCATGCTGTTCATAAACTGTGAACGTGATGACTCCAACGCCTTCCCAAGTGAATCCTCCTGAATCTCAGGGGCTATCTGGCGACGAATCAATGAGTCACACAACTGCTCATACTGCCTACGTCTGCGGTTCTCGATGTAGAGAATTATCAGTATGAGTGCCATAACCGTGATAAGTATCAACGACGTGGAAAGTATAAGATAGCGTTTCTTAACCTCTTTGTGCTTTATCTCGTACTTATCAATATTATGCCTTAGATTTAAGGCTAATAATGAATCCTGATTATAGCGTTCCTGTTGTCTTTCAAGACAATCCCGGTATTTGTCTATGTAATATGCAGTTTTGTCCTCGTGACCCAATATTAGCGACAGTTCCGGCAGGCGGCTGTAGCTGTTGCTTTCCGTACTCAGTTCAGTCTCACACTCAAGAGATCTCAGGTAATAGTAATAAGCCGAATCATACTTGTCTTCCGCATAAAAGATATCGGCCTTTATACTGTAACCCGCTCCCGTAGGGAAACCTACCTCATTGATATAACGGTCTACATAATAAAGTGCTTTGTCGGTATTTCCATGATGATGCAAATAAACCTTGGCAAGTTGCAGATTGGTTTCTATACAAAGCATCCTTGAAAGGTTCTTATTCCCTGCAAGTTGACTGAAAGCCGCCTCTGCCTTATCAAAGCGTTTCTCATACATGTCTATAAGGGCAATATTGTATTGGGAATAAGCGGCCGTCACATCATCACCGATGGTCTGGGCATTCTTAAGTGAGAGTTCAAGGATAGGCATTGCCTCACTGTACAGATGTCTTGCCAAATATTGCTTTCCAAGATTGTGTTCGCAAATCACATAATAGCGGTTAAGTGTATCAGGAAACAGGTCGCGAGCTGTAAGATATGAGCTTATAGTGCCCAGTTCATCATCTGTAAGAGAAAGCACACACCCCCTGCTATACCAGGCCATCGCTGCATGATGACTCTTTTTGCGGTAACCGTAATAGTTGCAGGCCTCGCTTATCATGGCATCATCAGGGATATCCCTGTAGTTTTTATAGTCAGCCTGAGTGCGCAGGATTGCATACAATGCACGCATTCGTTTGCTTTCGGGTACAGAAATGGAACTGAGCAAAGAATCAGCCTTGAGCGGATCGGTTTCAAGCAACCTTTCCGCCTCTGAAAGCTCCCGATTCAGACCGCCGCATGAAATGGTGACCGAAACCGTTAGCAAAACTATCAGACTATGGATTCTGTTTTTACTCATTACAACTATTGTCAACGTATCCAGACCTTGCCTTCTATGCCGTTCTTATACTTAATGATATGTAATCCGGGAACATCTGACGGAATTTTCCTTCCATCTATACCATAGTGGACCGCTTCATCTGAATTTGAATCAGAATCCTCTGCTTCCTCAGATTCCGGAATATCCACACTACCCATGTCTGTTGAAGGAACCCTTATACCAACGCGCGGCTGCAGTCCACCTGCCATTGGATCACGTGGAGTGAGAGGTCCGTCAAATCCATAGATATCTCTAATATAAATCATGTCTACAGACTTCGCCTCAACAAAGATTCCGTCTTTCTTAAAATAATATATTGTGTCCCCACATTCCTGAACGGAATAATATATGGTATCTACCACTTCATTAACCGTATTATTTATGGAGTCACATTCTGAATCTGACTCTGAATAGCCGTCATCAAAAGTATTGATATTACTGAAGAATGACCAAAGACGTGAAGACATATACTCATCTTTAGCACTTTCAGGTATTAAGAGTTGAACATCTGTATAGGCGCGATCCTCAAAAAACACTTCATGAAAACCATCAATCCATCCATACGCTGTTCCGTGAAGGTCTATTGCAGTGGGTGGAATCCGGTTTTTTAAGATTATTGTATCAATATTACACGTCCAAAAAGAATAATTATAGATAATCGGACTGCCTTCTATTACAATTTTATTGAGATTTACACAATGATCAAATGCAGCTTCACCGATATATTCAACCTTTTCTGGAATTATAATGGACGAAAGACTAAAACAACCTTGAAAGGCA
>JAFXMB010000035.1 GCA_017530735.1 Bacteroidaceae bacterium
AAAACCCGTCTTGGCCGATGAGAAAGTAGAGTCCATGATATCCTGAAATACGCCCGCATTACCCATGCAAAGCTGTATCACAGCCACCACAAAAGCTATAAGAAAGAACGAAATCCAAATCCAGTTGAGTACCATACGCGCATGTACATTATTACTCGCGAAGATACAAAAAATAGTACAAAAGGGGGCAGGCCCCAATTGTACTACTTTTCAACAAACCTATTTATCAATTACCGGAACGGATCGCTTCACGCAAAGGAATAGGTATTCCTTTCTGTTCAATTCCTGGATCTGAAGTAATTTCAACCATTGGAAAATCTTCCGGCTCAACCATGATTATAGTATATTCAGAACCGGTAAAACTTGTCGTAAAAGTTTCGTACCCTACGTATGTAATCTGCAAATGGTCATCGGGGTTTACCAGTTTAAAGGAGAAATTGCCTTCAAAATCGGTAATGCAATGTGCTACAATTCGGTCCGATGCATCCCTCTCTGTTACGTTAACCATCATCATGGGACCTAGGGAATCCTGAACTGTACCATAGATTATATCGCCGGCTTTAGGTTTCTTACCTGACACCTGAGCCTTTGATGTATTATTAGAGCTTACCTTTATCCTTATTTGCTTTTTAATCTCCTCTTTGATCACCACATCACCATCACCCATGGACTTGGCCATCTGAATCTTGGCTTGTACATCGATCTCATCATAATCCTTTTTGGGATCATCCCTAACCAGCCAACCTATTTCGGGGCGCAGCGCCTTTGTCTCCATGTCCTGTGCCAGTCCTACAATTCCTCCGCGCAGTTCCAAAACATTTATGCCGATGCAGTTACCCATGTCATCCTCAACGTGTTGAATAACGGGAACACTTGTCATGAGTGGAGGCAGTTTATGTCCATAGGGTATTGCCGACGTACGCTCTCCCCTTTCATCAAAAGGAATGAATTCCAGGAACCATCCGTTAAACCGGGTAGGTCCATCTGAAGGCGCAAAACATCCGCCACTGGGCTTGAGATGAAAATCATAAGGACGGCCCTTAATAGCCATATCCCACCAGAACTTCAGGTTAGGATTACCCTCCGACGCCGAAACGAACTCCGCCAGTATGGGGTCCAGCTTATCGGTCCATTGCTTGACACCGAATTCGCCCAGTTTCCGTGTCTTTTCACGCAGAAGTTTCCAATCTTCGGGAGCGCCTTCAAGCGTTACGCTGGGAATGCCACACCCCACAAGACCCTCCAAATAATCAAAGTACTGCTTTACGGTTTCCATAAGAGTTATCTGAGAAACCATCTTTTCAATCATTCCTGTTGTAGAGAAATTGCAGGTCATGAGTTCGGCAACATTGCCTTTTGTCTCTTTTGCAATCAATGCAGCAAATTTCTCAACCTTCTGCGCCGTAGTTGTTTCGAGTGTAGTTTTTATGACAAGCGTCTCTTTGCCCTCATGTCCGACCAGATACTGACGGAACTTTTCCGGATCATGGTTTACATACTGAGAGTAACCGTTGCAGATTATAATCCACATGATATCCGGTGACAGAACTATGGGCCGATGCTGTGCATAAGCCAGACATATCATTGAGAAGAATGCATTGTTATCACCATCTACAAGTGATTTGTCGGCAAAACTGCAACCCAGAAAAGGCCCGCCTTCGGCCCACTTGCGGGCCAGGTCCGGACCATATGTAACGGAAAGGGGATTATCGGCAATCTCCACATCCTCAACCTTAAATGTTACTGCTCCGGGTTCTACTGTCACGATATCCTCCAATGAAGCTTTCCTTATCCTCTTGGCCGGCATGACTCCTGTTCCGAACAACAGTGCCAACACAATTGCAAAAACCGTCTTTTTCATATCCGTGAGTTATTTCGTTTCTGCTGCAAATGTATGCCCCGCACCATACCCACTCCAAGCAATCAGCGTTGCATTGCCGTTGCATTTTTTTTGCAACGTTTTTGCAACGCTCACATTAATTGCTATTTTCGCGGGTAATTAAAACCTGCTAATCAAAACGTTTATGAGAAAAACCACATTCCTTAGTATCCTGGCTGTATTGGTTCTTACAGTCATGCAGTCATGCTCGGCAGATAACCGCTGGGTGAAAGTAAACGGCAACAAATTCATAGGTCCCGACGGTAAGGAGATCGTATTCCGCGGACTCTGCTTCTCGGACCCCGTCAAACTGGTTCGTGAACGTCAGTGGAACGAGCGTTATTTTGCCGAGGCAGCCGATTGGGGCGCCAACGTAGTACGCTTTGCCGTACATCCCCAGAACATAAATGCAATGGGCTGGGACCGCACATTCCAGGCTATGGACCAGGGCATCGAGTGGGCCAAGCAGCACGGCATGTACGTAATCATGGACTGGCATTCCATAGGCAACCTCAAGGAGGAGCGCTACACATCGGCCATGTATAACACCACCAAGGCCGAGACATTCAAGTTCTGGCGCACCGTAGCCCAGCGCTACAAGGATGAACCCACCGTGGCACTGTATGAACTGTTCAACGAGCCCACCGTTACCGGCACCGGTCATTGCACCTGGACAGAGTGGAAGGAACTTCAGGAACAGATAATAGACACCATCCGTGCCTACAACCCCAAAGCCGTATGCCTGTGCGCCGGTTTCAACTGGGCCTATGACCTGACCCCCGTAGCCGACCAACCCATAGCAAGAGAGAACGTGGCATACGTATCACATCCCTACCCCATGAAACGCTCCGAGCCATGGGAGGAGCAGTGGGAAAAAGATTTCGGTTACGTGGCCGATACCTACCCCGTCATCTGCACCGAGATAGGTTTCTGCCTTGAGGATGAGCCTGGCGCCCACGTTCCCGTAATGTCAACCGATGTATACGGAGAGCACATAACCAAGTACTTTGAGAAGAAAGGCATATCATTCACCGTATGGTGCTTTGACACCAGTTGGGCTCCCATGCTCATAAGCGACTGGAATTTCACACCCACCACACAGGGACGCTTCTTCAAGGCATACCTGCAAAGCAAGAAATGAGAATAACAACACGAAAAGCGACGGCGGCCGATGCCCGTTTCATTGCCGAGAACGTTCTGCGTGCCCTGCATATTGAGGAGACCGACGAGCGGCACATTGAGCATCTGGCCGGAATAAGCAGTCGCGAGGATACCCTATACAGCTGGAGGAACGCCACGATCGCGCTATGCGACGGCGTTCCCGCCGGCCTTATGGTAGCATATGACGGGGCCCGATACCGCCAGATGCGCGACATCACGTTCCCCATGATACGTATGTACGTAGGTGATGACTATTACCAAATGGATGACGAGGCTGCTCCGGGAGAGTATTATCTTGACTCCCTTGCCGTCATTCCCCAATACCGCCGCAGGGGAATTGCATCGGCCCTGATACAGGAGATGTTCCGCCAGCGTGACGAAGCCGGCATACCTCTGGCAACCATCGCCGTCGACCCCGAAAACGACACGGCATACAGGCTTTACATACGTAGCGGATTCCGCCACGAAGGTCACATAAACGTATTCGGAACCAACTACGACCGTCTGGTCTGTCCCTAAATCAGAAACTGAAACTCAAAGTTGCGCCAAGACCCAAATTATATTGGGGCGTCATAAGAAGTGAAGGACTCAAAGACAACTCATTGTCGGCGGCGTTCTGAGCATTGAATGTTCTCTCCACCCAGTCAAGACGCCTCTTGCCGATACCCGTAAAGACACAGCCCAGACATATCAGGGCATTGGCTCCACCGGCATAAGCAAAGAACCTGCCGCTCTGGTGATCAGCCTTGGGATCAAACTCCAGCACCGTCAGCACCAGACATGTAAGACCATACAGCCAGCAGGCACCTCCTATATTGAACTGATTGCTTCCACCCACATAGGTGTGATACAGATCATCGTCAAAGTATCTGTCATAATTCTTGTCTGACAACTCAGTGTTGCTGAATTTCCAACGGAAAACATCACCATACCTGTAAATAGCGCCGGGACCCGGATCCTTAATCACATAAGACCAGTTGATATTGTCAATTGTCTGACCCGACACGTTGTAAAACAATCCCTCCTGTGTCATGATGCGAACACCGCCCAAAGAATCCAGTTCCAGGATCTGTCCAATTATCCTGCTTCCATCCTTAAGGTACACGGCATTAGCCGACTGTGAGAAAGCCAAAGGGAAAAAACACAACAGACAAAATGCCAGAGATAAAAAGCGCTTCTTACCGAAATGATCCATAGCTACTTTGTTAATCACCACAAAAGTAACTATTTATTTATTCCGAATTCTTTTACCTCCAACAATTCCGATAATGAAATCCTCAGGAATAAACCCCCAGTAACGCGAGTCAAAAGACGACATGGCATTATCGCCCACCGCAAAATAGTAATCCCCCCGAAAAGTATACTCCTTCAGGGATTCATCCAACGGCCCACCCGTCTCATACTCAATCACCTTACGGTACAGCTCACGCGTAAAATCATCCAGACTCATAGTCAACCCTTTTGCCGGCACTATGAGCGGCCCCCAGTTCTTTATATTCCAGCCCGTGTCTGTGTATGGAATGACCTCATAACTGTCTGAAAACTCAAAAAAACCGTCAAACATCCATCTCAGTTTTTCCTGCTCCTCAACGACACCCACAGGCTTTAAAACCCTGTCATTCCAACAATGTCCGTCAACAGCACCTATCCTGTCACCAGGCGTTCCCAGCACCCGTTTGCAGTACACTTCATCTTTGGTAAAATCCGTAGGTTTATAAAAGACGATGATATCGTTTGCCTTTATCTTTCGGGTAAACAACAACAGTCTGAAAGCATTAACTTTGTCACCAGGCTGTATTGTAGGAACCATTGACGGAGTAACAATCGTAAAAGAGTTCACAAGCAACATTCTCATAAAGACACAGAACAGTAAAGCCACAAGGAGATAGAAGAACAAAACGTGGTCTTTCTCACCCTCCCTTGGTTTTACACCATCATTCTCCATAGGCCATTTGCATTATTTTATCATGATACTGTTGGGTAGTGTAAGACGGCACCTTAGGTTTAAACGTATCAGAGAAAGAAGCTATCCTCTCCAGTTTCTCATTATCACCTGTGTTATGATATAACTGAGCAAGATAAAACAATGGGGTCATTCTGTTTGGAACCGTCAAAAAAGATCTGATATAGGATTGCTCTGCATCTTCAAAATTGCCACTTCTGACATAATTGTGACCTATTTCATGCCAGAAGGTTGGAGTACTGCAGCGAGATACGCCCAAGCGTAATACAGAATCACTCTTTTCATATTGTCCTGTTATACTGAGAGATACACCATACTCATATAATAGATCCAAACTGAACAATTGGATGTCACCCAGTCCATCACAATAATCACATACAGTTGAATACTCCTCATTCCTGAAAAAGAAAGCTATATCTCTTTCCTTCTTTTCAAGGGTTTTCCTGTTTTCTATTTGGGGCAATTCAAGAAATAACAATATCCCGAACAGAAGCATCTCCACTGCATTGGTTATCCATGGAAAACAATTGAATCCAGACTTTGTCTCCCTATTATCCAAACTTCCTGCAGCCCCGATAAAAATTGAGAACAACAAACAATATATAGGATAACAATGGGGATAAGAAAAATGAGAAATTACAAACAAAGACAACAAACCATATCCAAGTGGGTTATCATTCCTTATAAGCAAAACCATTCCTTGGACAAAAATGAAAAGAGCCAGCAGCATTGTTATCAAACCATATTCAACCCCAATTCTCAGAAACTCATTGAAGGCCGTCAAAGGGGTACATGCATATTTGCTGTCTCTCTTATCCAAACTGATAAGAGTATTTATATCTGCTTTGTCACAATAATCACTGAAGTATCGAAACTGTTCATCTCCAAATGCTCCGGCATAAGTATCAGCCCCTGTCCCCCATAATCCATTGTGGGTCATAATCCTGGTCGCAATCTTTGCCATGTACAAACGCCCGTCAGCCGAGGGCTTTTTCAAAAAATACAGGATTGCAAACAATGCCATCAGCACTATGGAAATTGATATTACATGTTTCCTGATGAAACCCGAAAAACGTGGATTCAAACTCAAAAACCATAAAACAGGCACAATCACAGATAGTAAAGCCAACCGGCTCTTTGAAAAGGACATCAATACCGCAAATATGCTGACAATGATATAAAGAAGTACTTTCAGCAGCCTGCTTTTTAACTTTATGATTAAAACGACAAGTATACTGCAGGCAATTGAAAGCAAACAGGCAAAAATGTTAGGATTCAACATTGTTCCAACGGGATAGGGAGCTCCTTGAAAGAGTTGTATGATACCGACATATGACTCCCTTAATGATACGGACAAAAGGACAATAAGCGTTATGACGTATGACTCCGTTTTCAAAAAATGGAATG
The DNA here is from genome assembly GCA_017530735.1 of Bacteroidaceae bacterium. Taxonomy (GTDB): domain Bacteria; phylum Bacteroidota; class Bacteroidia; order Bacteroidales; family Bacteroidaceae; genus Colenecus. The sequence goes on from JAFXMB010000035.1 coordinate 6,411, forward strand.
ACAACCGGGACACAGAATAGTAGAAGAAAAGCAGTATGGCGTTCCTTAGTCTGATATCCTGCAAGAATTCAGTAACGTCATTATAGTTGCCATGCCGAAAAAGACATGTCAACACCCATAATACGAAGAATATTATAACAAAGTCTATTGAAATATATCTCTTAATCCAATTAGGAAAATCAGAGTATTTGATCATGGTATTTGTTTTGCTTTTCATCATACAGCTTTTTAAGAAGATCCAGACAATCTATCATCTTGTAGGCATCTCCTTCTGTATTTTCCATTTGATAATACTTAATGATACGCCCGTCCTTGAGCACCAATAATAATCTGTCATTACATTTAAACAAGGATGTTAATATATTCTTGTAATCAATCATAACATCAAACGAATGGTTTAGGTATTTGACATCATTTATAAGATAGCCAATGCCATATAGTTCAGATAGAGATAATATGACCTTCAGGCTGCATTCCTTGCCCATAGTTTTCTGGCAAAGGCTGTTAAAGGAATCATAATTACTAAGATGTTCCAACTCACACTGGGTACACTTTGTCGAATCAATCCACAGTAAGACGGTAACATCCTTGAAAACTGTGTCATTGACTAAGGTATATTCCCTATCCTTAAACAAAATCAAACTGTCACAAACCACCTTCTTTCCAACTATCTCCTGCTGGTTTCCATTCCCGTTATTACACGATGAAAGGAATACACAACAAATGGTCAAACAAGACAGTAGCCTTATTATTTCTCTTCTCATATCATAGCATTATAAAAGATCCATTTTAAAGAAGAACATATCACCTTCTTCAATCTTTTGTGTCTTTACAAAAGACTCTAACTGACCGTAAAAGGCTTTAATCTTTTCATCGTGAAGAGGAATGGTCTTTGAAAGAATGTAATAAAGGCCGTATGAAGCGCAGCCATAAATTGAATTATCATAAACACAAAGTCTGGCAAACGAGAATAATATGTACCTCCATATGTCTTGAGTGGTCAATTCCGACGCCATAGATTCTTCAAATAAAGCATCAGGACGTAACAATAACCCATATGTGTTATTACGTTTGTCATACAACATCATATAATTCTTATTCTCAGAAGAGAAATCGGCAGCAAGATATCTGTCAGTCTCTGTCAGTTCCGAGAACGAATCAGTAAATCCCTCTTTAACCATTTTTGCAAATACCTCCGGGTTCATCCGTTCAAGGCCGGTCATTCCATCAAAATAATCATTGGGAATTTCATGATCAGCCTTAAAACGGAATGAAGATTCTATTCCATTCTTTGTCATCGAAAAAACGGTGTAATCGTGCGGCAGTATAAATCTCAGTGTATCATGATAAATATAAGACATGTCAGTATATCCGATTGTAGAGTTATAACCGACATAATGTTCCGGCAAGAATAGATAGTTATCCAAAAAAGAACCGTCTTTATCATATTTTACACAGTAATGGCCATCATATTCACTATCACCGAAAATGGAAAGACCGAAACAGCAATCATCGGTTACATAATATTTTTCGGCTCTAACTTCTTCTCTGTTATAGAAAGAAAGAAAATTCCCGTTTTCATCAAAACATAAGACCCTGCCTGCCGACCTATCATAAATCATCAGTGTATCTGATCTCATAAACATGTTACCGACGCTTATTATTTCGCCCCTACCGCGTCCTTTTATCGATTTGGAAAACTTCAAATGTCCGGATTTGTCATAACCAACCAGAAAGTCTGTCCTATCCGAAAGAAAATAATAGCCTCTGTCTGAAATTACCATTCTTGGATATCTCAAATGTACCCAACTGTCATCTACAGTGAGGTTTAATACATCAATCCTTTTAATTCTGTCAATATAATCAAAACATATGGATTTATCCGTCAGATCGATTATCTGTTTTGACTGAAAACCATATAACTCGCTTTCTCTTTTGTTTGAGCAGGAAACAAGCAGTAACGACAACGTTAATAGACAAATAAAATGTTTCATATAAACTGTTTTTTTAAATATTTGGGGCCAGAGCCCCAAATATCAATAATACATATACTCCGGAACTACCGTCAACTTGGTTATATTTCCATTGTTATTGAGAAATGCACCTACATACTGCATCTCACACATAGAATTATCCTTCTGATGGCACCATTGTTCCCTAACTGACGAACCTGGTAAATTGTTAAAGCCATATATCTTACAGAATTCCTTTACAGAAAGATCTCTGCTGGTTAGAGCTGTTTCAAATAGTATCTGAATTTCTTCACCACTCATATTCATGCGATAACCAAACCAAGGCTCATTCGCCGCATAGGCAATTTTCATATCAAAACACAATGCTTTACGAACCGATCCTATGGAAGTCAGAGATACAAAAGATATAATAGCCAACAACAGATATAATGAATGTCTTTTCATATGAATTACTCTATTTAATTAAAAAGGATTACTCCATAATTGAATAACCTGACCACTTGGTGTTACAACAGCTACTCCAGTCATAGCTAACGGGCACAAGTTATTCCTGTCATTATCACAATAAGTTTCAATTATCCTACAGGCATTAAGTGCTTCATGAGACATATTAAGATTGGCCTGCACATTTTGATAACCACCACCAGCGCCAGCATTCCAATTACTGGGATTATCTAACTGATTCGTTTTAGGATAAAAGTTGTTAAGAGCCAAATGTTCACTGCCATCTGTTCCATAAACATATGTTATTGACGGATCTGCATATGCAATCTTGGTGTCAAAAAACAATGCACGTTTTACTGAACCTAGGGTTATTACCGACAATATTGCCGACATGGCTATCATGTAAAGATGTTTCTTTTTCATTATGTCTAAAAATAATTGATTAATAATTTTTGTTTTGAATAATAAGAATCAGTATCAGATTCCAAACAAGTTTTGATGGATTGTTTCTGTCTTTGCGGTATTAAGAATTTTAATTACACATAGGACAAGGACCTTAATGGGTGTCTGCATGGTACTTTGCAAGAGTAACGTGGTTTTTATCTCATTTTGGGACCAGGTCCGGTTAAGGATCTCAGGTTTCCCAACCGTCCGGATCAGGACCAATGCTAATACCCATTTGGAAAAGGTCCTGACCGGTACGGATGGCCGGAACAGTTGGAAGCAATGTGTTTTTCAACGTGTTACGGTAGTGTTTTTCAACGGACACAAGAAAATCAGATGAAAGAAAGTAATAACCAATATAGGATTCAAACAAGGATATCATATTATTACTGTTTTAGGTTAGACAAATAAAAAAAGCCGCATCTTAGAAGTGTCTTTACTATCTAAGCATGCGACTTTTTAATTCGTTGTTGCTGCAAATATAGAGCATGAATTTTTTCTGTGCAACACTTTTTACAGATATTTTTTTGTCATGTCCAACAATTACAGCTCAGTAGATTGCCGTTCGGAACTAACTCCTTATCTTTGAAACTACATTTTAAAGACTTATAATCTTACAGACTTTTAATATGAAAAAGACAACATTCTTTTTACTCTTAACAGCTACATTGACCGCTTGCACAAGCAGTGTAAGTAATAATACCTATTACATACACGGAAACTTTAAAGACACCGACAGCCATACAATTTATCTTATCTGTTCAAATCAGGTGATAGATTCCACAACCGTAAAGGAGAACGGAGAATTCACTTTCAACGGAACAGCCGATATTCCTCAGTTGGCATATGTGGCCGATGCACGAAGTATCCGCAACGCCATCAACAGTTGTACCATAATCCTTGAGCCGGGCCTGCTATCCGTCTTCCCGCTGGAGAATTCGGCCGATTATTATGTAACCGGCAGCAAATCCAACAATCTGTATGCGGAATTCACCAGGAAAGCGCAGGAACTCACCAACTATTATGAGAGCCACGAAGGTGAGGAAGGCGTACTTGAAGAGGTAGAAGCCAAATACGACAAGATACTTAAGGACGGAGTTTCCGGAAACTCAGACAACCTGTTCGGTCTGGTTTGCCTTAAGGAACTTGCATATGAGCAGGACCCTGCCCTTACGCGCAAGATGCTGGATGCTTTCAAGCCGTCAATACGCCAGGCAGACCTATGGAAACAGCTTGACGAGCGCAACCAGAAGATGCTGGCCACATCGGCCGGACACCAATATATGGAGTTCAGCCAGACCGATCAGTTCGGTAATGTAATCTCATCAAAGGATGTGCTTGCTACTCCCGGTACCAAGTATGTACTTATAGATTTCTGGGCATCGTGGTGCGGACCCTGCATGCGTGAAGTTCCGTTCCTCAAGGAGACTTACGGCAAGTATTTTGACAAGGGATTCCAGATTCTGGGAGTATCACTGGACCGCGCACGCGATCCCTGGCAGAAGGCAATAGTAGAGAACCAGATGAACTGGATTCACGTAAGTGACCTCAAATACTGGGACAACGAGGTTGCCAAGCAGTACGGAATCAACTCCATACCCGCCAACTTCCTTGTGGAAGCTGCCACAGGCAAGATTGTGGCCACCAACCTGAGGGGACAGAATCTGGAAAAGAAAATTACGGAACTACTTAAATAAGATATAAGCTATGGCAGGCAGCAAGATGGCGTCACTGGCCAAGGATACGGCCATATACGGGGTTAGCAGCATCATAGGCAAGTTCATTAACTACGTTCTGACTCCTTTGTACACTAACGTGCTTAAAGCTCAGGGTGGAGAGTACGGAGCCATAACAAAGATGTATGCATACACCGCATTGTGCCTTGTCCTGCTTACCTTCGGCATGGAGACCACTATGTTCAGGTTCGCCAACAAGGAGGGCCAGAAACCTGCCAGGGTTTACTCCACCGCACTGATATCGGTAGGCATACTTTCGGCTATATTCGCTGCCTTGTGCATTATCAACAGGTTTGAGATATGCGCTTTCCTGAATTACCCTGAACACCCCGAATATGTTACCGCACTATCTCTTGTAGTGGCAATTGATTCTTTCCAGGCCATTGTATTCTCTTACCTGAGATTCCTTAAAAGGCCCATCAAGTTTGCCGCCCTAAAGCTTACCAACATATTCATGACCATAGCCCTTAACCTCATTGTCATACTATGGTTCAGGGAAATCTATCAGGATTACCCATCTCTGCTTGGCTGGTATAATCCCAATCATATAATCAGATACGTATTCTATATCAATCTGTTCTGCTCTGCAAGTATCACTATAGGTCTGCTGCCTGAGATATTTGAAATCAGGAACGGATTTGACCGAAAGCTGTTTCGTCAGATGCTGTCTTACACCTGGCCCATACTGATTCTGGGTCTTGCAGGCATACTTAACCAGGTAGCCGATAAGATATGCTTTACCAAGATAATCACAGGGCAAAGGGGTGAGGAACTGCTGGGTATTTACGGAAGCGCCGTCAAGGTTGCCATGATCATGTCCATGCTTACCCAGGCGTTCCGATATGCCTACGAACCGCTTGTTTTCAGCACGGCCGCACATGACCGCGAAGGCCAGAACAAGGTTTATGCCGATGCCATGAAGTACTTCATAATATTCGCCCTGCTTGCATTCCTGGCAGTTATGTTCTATCTGGACATTCTCAAGTTTATAATAGGCAGGACCTACTGGGAAGGACTCAAGGTGGTACCTATAGTCATGATGGCCGAGATATTCATGGGAGTCTATTTTAATCTCTCTTTCTGGTACAAACTGACAGACCAGACATGGTGGGGAGCCGTATTCTCATTCATAGGCTGCGCTGTGCTTCTGGCCATCAACTTCATCTTTGTTCCCCGTTACGGATATATGGCCTGCGCATGGGGCGGTTTTGCCGGCTACGGCACCTGCATGCTCCTGTCCTACTTCATAGGCCAGAAAAAGAGCCCTATCAACTATCCCTTAGGTGAGATTGGCCTGTATGTACTGCTGGCTGCAGTGCTGTATGTGATTTACCTCTATGTTGACAGCAAGTCACTGCCTCTGTGGCTGTCACTTTGCATCAACACCGTCCTCATCGGTATCTATCTGACCTATTTAATAAAGAAAGACCTGCCGTTGGCAAGTCTTCCTGTAGTTGGAAAATATTTCAAAAAGAATTAAAGTGCTGAGCGGATATCGGCGGCTATCTTCTCAAATTCCTCAGGTGTGAGCTTGAGCTTGGGATTGCTGAAGAGCATATCCTTCTCTGACTGCATGGGGATAAGGTGGATGTGTGCGTGGGGCACCTCAAGACCAAGCACGGCCTCTCCTACCTTTATGCAGTTGAACACCTTCTTCTGGGCAACGGCTATCTTCTTGGCAAAAAGCTGAAGGTCACACAGTTCCTGGTCAGTCAGGTCAAACAGATAGTCAACCTCACGCTTAGGGATGCACAGCACATGTCCTTTTACTAAAGGATTGATGTCCAGAAATGCAAAGCAGTTCTCGGTCTCGGCTATCTTGTAGCAGGGAATCTCTCCTGCTATTATACGGCTGAAGATTGTCATAATGAAATCTCGAGTATCTCAAAACCAATCTTGCCACTGGGAATCTGAATCTCAACGGTCTCACCTACCTTGTGGCCCAGCAAACCCTTGGCAATGGGAGTGCTGCTTGAAATCTTGCCGGCCTTGAGGTCTGCCTCGCTCTCAGGAACGATTGAATACACCATGGTGGCGTTGTTCTTGGTGTTGCGGAGCTTAACCTTGGTAAGGATCTGAACGGCAGATGTATCTATCTTCTTCTCATCTATGATTTTGGCATCGGCAATCTGAGCCTTGAGTGTGGCAATCTTAGCCTCAAGCATACCCTGAGCCTCTTTTGCTGCATCATACTCTGCGTTCTCACTGAGGTCACCCTTATCACGTGCCTCGGCAATCTGCTGAATGATTTCGGGACGGCGTACACCTTCCAGATACTGTAGTTCGGCTACCAGCTTTTTGTAGCCTTCCTCTGACATATATGCCATAATATCAATATTTTATCAGTTCTACAATCAGTTTTTGGCATGAGTAAAAAAGAATTCCAACAAACCTGTTCAGATGTTGGAACCCATTTTTATGTCTCTAGTTGTTAGGGCAAAGATAGCATATATTTTAGACTATCCCAACAAAAGACGTTTTTTTTGACCTACTCCAGAAGCTTGGCAATCTTGCTATCCAGCTCGTCAGTACTTTCCGGACGGTCCGTGATGTTGCCGTCACGGTCAATCAGGAATGCACTTGGCAACTGCTGGACGTTGTATGATTTCAGATATGATGAATAAAGGGTTGATTCGTCATAAACGCATGTCCAAGGCAGGTTTGAAGCGGTGTTCAGCCAGAAACTCTCATCGGAATCCACCGATACCTGATAGATGGTGAAGCCCTGATCAGCATACTTGTTGTAGAGCTCTCTGAGTTTCAGGTTGTAGTTGGGAGTATAGTTGGTCTTGTAGGCTGTAAAATCCAGCAGAACAACCTTTCCCTTCTGGTCACTGAGTTTCTGAATCTTGCCCTTGCTGTCGGGTAACTCGATCTCTATGAGACCGGTCTCCACTATCATGTCTGTAAACTTACGTATAGTCTCTTCATCCACCTCACTCTTATTACGTGAGGGTGAAGTCTTGGCCATTCCCTTGAGCGCAACATTATGCAGATGAGCCGTGCGGACTGCATCGGGATGATAAAGGTCCAGCTGAGTGGCTACAGCTGCAAAACATTTGGCATCCTGACGGTCTGCCTGCGGGTTGAACAGCATCTGACCGTTTATGCTCAGAAAAAGAGCGTAATAAGCACAAGGAGTTCCGGGAGCCGGGAATATGAACTGGTTCATAATCTCCGACTTATAAACATCAACCGTCTCGTTTACCTTCTGCTGTAACTGATTTGCATCAAGGTTGCGGTACTGTGAGCCCAAACGGCGCAGTTCCTGAAGAAGACCCATCTGGGTCATTACCAGGTCCTTGAGTCTTGCTGAGTTCTCAGAGCCTTCAACCATATATGCAATCTGCATCACCGGCAGGCTTGCGGTTACCGTTACAGTCTCGGTAGAATCTATTGACAGATTGACCACCTTGCCGTCTACACGCAGACGGTAGAAGTCAAAACAATCCTTAGGAGCGGCAGGACTAAAGCTGAACTGACCCTCTGCATCAAGTCTGACTGAATCTATGACCTCAACCTTATCCAGTCCCATATGGTCCAGATAAAGCATCTTGCCGTCAGCCTCGACTATCTGGCCATTCAAAGTAAACCTGTCAACTTGGGGTTGACAGGCTACTGTTAAAAGGGTCAGGACAAGTAATGCTAAATTACTTCTCTTCATTGTTTTCTACGGGATTGTTGTCATCCTTGCGGTCGTGGTGGTGACGTGGGCCACGGTCCTGACGGGGACCTCTGTCCTGACGCTCACCGCGGTCCTGGCGGGGCTGACGGGCGGGACGCTCCTCATAACCCTCGGGCTTCTCGATGAGAGCACGACGTGACAGTTTGAACTTACCGGTCTTGGGATCGATATCAATCAGCTTAACCTGAATCTTGTCACCCTCCTTGATGCCGGTCTCCTCGATAGTCTCGTAGCGCTTCCAGTCAATCTCTGAGATGTGCAGCAGACCGTCCTTACCGGGCAGGAACTCTACGAACAGACCGTAAGGCATAACTGAACGTACGGTACCGTCATAAACCTCACCAACCTCAGGGATAGCTACGATTGCGCGGATCTTGGCAAGAGCAGCCTCGATGCTGTCGCGGTTTGAAGCGGCAACCTCAATCTTGCCTACTCCGTCAACCTCGTCAATGCTGATGCTGGCACCGGTCTCCTCCTGCATGCCCTGGATGATCTTTCCGCCCGGGCCAATGACTGCGCCGATGAACTCCTTGGGAATGGTAAGGGTCTCGATGCGGGGTGCGTGGGGCTTGAGATCGGCACGAGGCTCTGCAATGGTCTCGGTGATCTTGCTCAGAATATACTCACGTCCGGCCTTGGCCTGAGCCAGAGCCTTCTCAAGAATCTCATATGACAGACCGTCGCACTTTATATCCATCTGTGTGGCGGTAAGTCCCTTAACGGTACCGGTGGTCTTGAAGTCCATATCACCCAGATGATCCTCATCACCAAGGATATCTGACAGAACAGCGTACTTGTCCTCGCCCGGGTTCTTGATAAGACCCATTGCAATACCTGATACGGGGTTCTTGATCTTTACGCCGGCATCCATCAGAGCCAGTGTACCTGCGCACACGGTAGCCATTGATGAAGAACCGTTGGACTCAAGGATATCGGATACTACGCGTACGCAGTAGGGATAATCCTCAGGAATCTGGCCCTTCAGAGCGCGCCATGCCAGGTGGCCGTGACCAATCTCACGACGTCCCAGGCTGCGCTGAGCCTTAGCCTCACCTGTGCAGAAGGGCGGGAAGTTGTAGTGGAGCAGGAAACGCTCGTTGTGCTGATCCAGCACGTCATCAACCATCTTCTCATCGTCCTTGGTACCCAGTGTTACAGAGCACAGAGCCTGTGTCTCACCACGGGTGAATATTGATGATCCGTGAGGTCCGGGCAGATAACCTACCTCGCACCAGATGGGACGGATATCGGTTGTCTTACGACCGTCCAGACGCTTGCCCTCATCCAGCACGCAGCGACGCATTGCGTCACGCTCTACGTCATGATAGTAACGGTCAATCAGAGCATCCTTCTCAGCGAGTTCATCCTCAGACATCTCGGGATGAGCTGCATGATACTGCTCCTTGAATTCGTCACGTACAGCCTCAAAGTTGGCCTCACGTGAGTGCTTGTCGGCATTGCCCTCGGCAGCCAGGTCATATGACTTCTGGTAGCAGGCATCCTTTACGGCCTGACGCAGATCCTCGTCGTTGACCTCGTGGCAGTACTCGCGCTTAACGGTCTTGCCAACCTCCTCGGTCAGTTCCATCTGGATCTTGCAGTGCTTCTTGATCTCATCATGAGCGGCCTTCATGGCACCAAGCAGATCAGCCTCGCTGACCTCCTTCATCTCACCCTCAACCATCATGATGTTGTCATAGGTTGCGGCAACCATTACATCCATATCGGCCTGCTCAAGCTGCTTGAATGTGGGGTCGATAACGTACTCTCCGTTGATACGGGCTACGCGGACCTCGGATATCGGACCCTGGAAAGGTATGTCCGATACAGCCAATGCTGCTGATGCTGCCAGACCGGCCAGAGCATCAGGCATCTGCTCTCCGTCGGCGGAGAACAGTATGATGTTTACAAAAACTTCAGCGTGGTAGTTGTCAGGAAACAAAGGACGCAGTGCGCGGTCCACAAGACGGCATGTCAAAATCTCATAGTCAGAGGGACGTCCCTCACGTTTGGTAAAGCCGCCGGGATAACGTCCGATTGACGCATACTTTTCTCTGTACTCTACCTGCAGCGGCATGAAATCAGTTCCGGGAACTGCATCTTTGGCGGCACATACAGTGGCCAGGAGCATTGTTTTGCCACATGTCAGCATTACGGCTCCATCGGCTTGCTTTGCCAGTTTCCCGGTCTCCAGTTTGATGGTTCTTCCATCAGGAAGCTGGAACTCTTTTGTTACAATTTTCATCATTAAAACAATATAAAACCTCTAATAAAAAAATAATCCTCTTGGATAAATTGCGGCAAAAATAGTAAAAATCGGCCAATAGCCAATAGCCAACGACCAATAGTTTTTACAATATCCCGAATAATATGTATATTTGCAGAGTAAAAATTCAGAATCTTCATTGAATCAAGGCAATGATTGAATCAATTAAGGATATCGTAGCCCGTGAGGCACAGGCCATCCTGAACATCCCCATAGGTGACGAGTACGAAAAAGCGGTGAATCTGATAGTTCACCACGTGCATGAACTTAAAGGAAAACTGATTACAAGCGGAATGGGTAAGGCAGGCCAGATCGCTATGAATATAGCCACCACCTTCAGTTCCACAGGTACTCCGTCCATATTCCTCCATCCCAGTGAGGCTCAGCACGGTGATTTGGGCGTTTTGCAAAAAAACGACCTGTTCCTTCTGGTATCCAACTCCGGCAAGACAAGAGAGGTTCTCGAACTCATGGAGTTGAGCCTTACACTTGACCCCACACTTAAGTTCATTGTCCTGACCGGTAACACCACCAGTCCGTTGGCCCGCCAGGCCGATATTGTTCTGGGCACCGGTCATCCCGATGAGGTATGCGCCCTTGGACTTACACCCACCACAAGTACCACCGTCATGAATGTGATAGGTGATGTCCTGGTGGTAGAAACAATGAAAAAGATCGGATTCACTGCCGAGGAATACAACAAACGTCATCACGGAGGATATCTGGGATTGCGTTCCAAAAAACTGTTATGAGAAAAATATTCGGCATAGGAGAAACAATTTACGATATCCTGTTCCGTCAGGGCCAACCGGTAGCGGCTGTACCTGGCGGTTCGGTTTTCAACGGATTAATCTCACTTGGCCGCACCGGTCTGGACTGCACCTTCATAACAGAGATTGGTGCAGATCAGGTAGGACAGAACATACTTGCTTTCATGCAGCAGAACGGAATCAACACTGATTACGTCTCATGCTACCAGGGTAAGAAAACCGCCATTTCACTGGCGTTTCTGGATGAAAATGGCGATGCCCACTATAGTTTCTACAAAGATTATCCCAACAACCGTCTGGACTTTGAAATGCCGCTCATCCAAAAGGATGACATAGTGGCTTTCGGAGCATATTTTGCACTCAATCCGGTTCTCAAGGATAAGGTAAGGCCGTTCCTGAACTACGCCAAGGAGCAGGGAGCCATTCTCTACTATGACCTTAACTTCCGCGACAACCATGCACATGAGGTTGAGGCCCTGCGTGACACTTTCAAGGAGAACTTTGCTATTGCAGACATAGTACGCGGAAGCCATGAGGATTTCATCAATGTCTACGGGCATGATGACTGCCACAGGATTTATGACGAGATATCAAAATACTGCCCCCGATTCATCTGCACCCGCGGAAGTAACGGCGTAGTGGTGATAGACCACGGACAGGAGTACCGCGTCTGCTCCCAACCCATAGTCCCCGTAAGCACCATCGGAGCCGGTGACAACTTCAATGCCGGAATCCTGTACGGACTCTATACCGGAGGCATAAGCCGCGATAAACTGGACAGCCTGACCCGTCAGGACTGGGACCGTCTGGTAGGATACGGCATAGAGTTCGGAACCGAGGCCTGCATGAGCACATCCAACTACGTAAGCACTGATTTCGCAAAGAGATATAAAAAAGACCGCTGAAATGGCAGATAACAACCCCAGTCCTGTTTTCAAAACTCCTTTTCTGGTAATGGTGAGAAACCTGGTGGTTGTCTATGCCGCTTTCTTAATCTGTCACCCCATCTTCATCTGGTATAACTGGAGTTCCTTTCAGGGAGATCTGGCCGGTATGATCTGGCCCATGCTGAAGGGAGCGCTGGTATTTGACACTGCGGGAATCATGTACATATGCGCCCTGTATATGTTGCTCATGATGTTCCCGTTCCATTTCAAGGAGAAACTCTGGTACTATCGGCTCACCAAGATAATATTGGTCGTAATGGCATCGGCCGGCGTACTGATGAATCTGGTTGACACCGTCTACTATCCCTATACCGGATGCCGCAGCACACTTCAGGTTCTGACTGAATTCAGCGGTGAAGGCGGCTCCCAGATATCGGCCATCATACTGAAATCTCTGGCCGACAACTGGTACCTGGTACTGATGTTCATCGTAATAGTAGTGCTGCTGTGCCTGCTCATAAAGATTCCGGACACACTCAAGTACCGCAAGGTATACATGTACTATATAGTCCGCACCTGCTGTCTGCTGCTTACCGCAGTCTGCATTCTGGCCGGAATTCGCGGTGGATTGGCCCATAACATAAGGCCCATCACCATGAGCAACGCCTACCAGTATGTAAAGACTCCCGCCCAGGCCGCAGCCATCCTGAACACCCCGTTCTGCTTTATCAGGACTCTGGGAAATGAGGACATGAAGATTCCGGCCTACTATGATGAAGAGGAACTGGAATCAATATACTCTCCTGTAATTTTACCCGATTCCACCGCTGCTTTCCGTTCCATGAACGTGGTGGTTCTGATACTTGAGAGTTTTGGATCAGAGTACATTGGAGCCATGAACCCAGGCACTGACGGGATACACGACTGTGCACCTTTCATGGATTCACTCATAAGCCACTCGCTCGTGTTTGAGACATCATTGGCCAACGGACGCAAGAGCATTGACGCCATGCCTTCAGTACTCTCCGGCATACCCATGCTCAAGGACCATCTGTTCCTGACACCTACCATCATGTCCAAGGAGATTACGGGACTGGCCAAGGAACTGGGCACCAAGGGTTACTACTCGGCATTCTTCCACGGCGCCGATAACGGATCCATGGGATTCCAGTCCTTCTCAAGGGTGATAGGCTACAACGACTACTTTGGAATGGAGGATTTCGTAAAGAAGCCCGAGTACGGCGGCAATTCGGTGTTTGACGGTTTCTGGGCCATCTGGGACGAGGAGTTCCTGCAGTATATGTGCGATATGATGGGAACCTTTAAGGAACCGTTCCTGACATCGGCCTTCACCGCATCATCGCATCATCCTTACAATGTGCCGGACAGATATCAGCAAAAGTATCCGGTTGAAGGAAATCTGCCTATCTATCGGGGAATACGCTACTCGGACAATGCCCTGAGACTCTTTTTTGAAAAGGCGTCCGGACAGCCCTGGTTCAACAATACGCTGTTTGTCCTTACCGCTGACCATACAAATCTCTCGGAGCATCCCGACTATCAGTCCGACTACGGAAATTTCCGCGTTCCTGTGGTTTTCTACTGCCCGTCGGACTCTCTTGCAGGCAAGCGCAATGCCATTGCCCAGCAGTCTGACATATTCCCTTCCATACTGGGTTATCTGGGATATGACAAACCCGTCATCAGTTTCGGCCAGAACCTGTTCAATACTCCCGATGAAGAGACCTGGGGCGCCACCTTCCAGAATGGTCTTTACTCATACTATCAGGGAGACTACCTCCTCCAGTTTGACGGCACAAATGAGACCGGCCTGTTTGCCTACAGAAAAGATCCCACCCTCAGGCAGAATCTCAAAGGCAGCCGTCCCGACACCGAGCAGGAGATGACAAAAAAACTCAAGGCACTGATCCAACAGTACCTTGAGTATATGACAACCAAAGAATTGGTTGTGAATCAATAAACCTTGACTTTCAGCTTAGCGTAAGCACGCTCTACTTTCTCAAGAGCTTTCTCTACGGTCTCTGCGCGTGCCAGGATAACACCCATACGGCGGTGACCCTTAATGAACGGCTTGCCGAAGAAACGAACCTGAACGTCGGGCTCGGCAAGTATCTCATCAACATTCTCAAACTCAATCATGTTGGTGTCACCCTCAACTACGATAGCCTTTGATGCGCTGGGACCAAAGAAGTTGATCTTGGGAATAGGAAGACCCAAGACGGCACGTGCATGCAGTGCGAACTCTGAGAGATCCTGTGAAATCATTGTAACCATACCGGTGTCGTGCGGACGGGGTGAAACCTCGCTGAACAGCACGTTGTCACCGCATACGAACATCTCAACGCCAAAGATACCGTAACCGCCCAGAGCGTCGGTTATCTTCTTTGCAATGTCCTGAGCCTGAGCCAGAGCCTTGTCGCTCATGGGCTGTGCCTGCCATGACTCGCGGTAGTCACCGTCTACCTGATGGTGGCCGATGGGGTTGAGGAATGTTGTGCCACCTGAGTGACGGACGGTAAGAAGGGTAATCTCATAGTCAAACTTTACAAAGCTCTCTACGATAACCTCACCGCCTCCGGCACGGCCTCCCTCCTGAGCAATTTTCCAAGAGTTGTCTGCATCAGCGGGAGTCTTGCATACGCTCTGACCGTGACCTGATGAACTCATGATAGGCTTGACAACGCACGGAGTACCTATTTCCTTGATGGCAGCATCGAACTCCTCACGGGTGGCTGCAAAGCGATAGTTTGAAGTGGGAAGACCCAGTGTCTCATGAGCCAGCTGGCGGATGCCCTTGCGGTTCATGGTGAGGAATGTGGCATTGGCGGTAGGAATTACATTGTAACCCTCCTTCTCAAGTTTAACCAGCTCAGGAGTGGCTATTGCCTCTACCTCCGGAATGATCATATCCGGTTTCTCTTTTTCAATAATCTCGCGCAGACGTGCACCGTCAAGCATTGACAGAACATAGCTGCGATGAGCCACCTGCATGGCAGGGGCGTTCTCGTAACGGTCGAGTGCTACGACCTCAACTCCATAACGCTGCAATTCAATTGCAACCTCTTTTCCAAGTTCTCCTGAACCGCAAAGAAGTGCCTTTTTGGCAACCTTGGTAAGCGGTGTTCCGATTTTGACCATGATTTTTATGTTGTTTACAGTTGCTGCATATCGTTCAGTCGCTTGTAGTAGCCGTTCAGGGCTATCAACTCCTCATGTGTTCCGCGCTCCACAATCTTTCCTTCATGTAAAACGCAAATTTCATCGGCATTTTTAATGGTGGACAGGCGGTGTGCGATGGCTATGGTGGTGCGATCCTTCATAAGGCGTTCCAACGCCTCCTGTACCAGACGCTCCGACTCGGTATCCAATGCGCTTGTAGCCTCATCCAGAATCAGTATCGGCGGGTTCTTGAGGATGGCACGTGCAATGCTTATACGCTGGCGTTGGCCACCTGAGAGCAGACAGCCGCGGTCACCTATATTGGTGTCGTATCCGTTCTCGGTCTCCATAATGAAGTCATGGGCATTGGCAATCTTGGCTGCCGCAATGACCTGCTCGCGTGTGGCGTCCTTGACACCGAAAGTGATATTGTTGTAGAAAGTGTCGTTAAAAAGAATGGCCTCCTGGTTCACATTACCCATCAGGCTGCGGAGTGACTTGAGCGAGATATCGCGGATATCCTTTCCGTCAATGGTTATTGAACCCTTGGTTACATCGTAGAAACGCGGAAGCAGATCAACCAAGGTGGATTTTCCTGAGCCGGACTGACCTACCAGGGCAATGGTCTTGCCGCGCGGTATGGTGAGGTTTACATCATGAAGAACCTCGCGGTCATCCTCATATGAGAATGATACGCCCTCATACTTTATCTCATTCTTCAAGGCATCTATCTCAACGGGATTCTCAGGATCCTTGATATTGTTCTCGGCCAGAAGTATCTTGTCTACACGCTCCAATGATGCCAGACCCTTGGGAATTGCATAACCGGCCTTTGAGAAATCCTTGATAGGATTGATGACGCTGTACAGGATGGTCAGGTAATAGATGAATGTAGGACCGTCTATGGGTGCGTTGGCCGAGTTCAGAATCAGAGTTCCGCCGTACCACAGTACCACCACAATGAGCGCAGTACCCATGAACTCACTTACCGGATGTGCCAGAGCCTGACGCATGTTGACGCGGTTGGCAGCCTTGCGCAACTGCTCGCTGCTGGATGCAAAACGCTTTGACATCTTATCCTCCGCAAGGAAAGCCTTGATGACCCTGAGTCCTCCAAGCGTCTCCTCCAACTCGGACATGGTCTCGCTCCAGAATGACTGTACTACAAGTGAATTGGCCTTAAGCTTACGGCCTATCGAGCCCATAACCCAGATAATGACCGGACCTATCACCAGAGTGAATATTGTAAGCTGCCAACTGATTGCGACCAGGGTTCCCAGATAGACCAGTATGAGTATCGGGTTCTTGATAAGCATGTCCAGAGACTGGGTGATGGAGTTTTCTATCTCCGATACGTCACCGCTCATACGGGTTATGATATCACCCTTACGCTCCTTGCTGAAGAATCCCATGGGAAGGCTCAGCACCTTGTCGTAAATCTGTATCCTTATGTCACGTACCACGCCGTTACGCATGGGAACCATAACGGCCGATGACCCGAAATAGCAGGCTGTCTTGAAGAACGTCATGATTATGAGCACAAGCCCCAGAATAAGAAGAGTCTTGGCCTCTCCGTATACACTGATGTATTCAGTAATCTTGTAAAAGAAATTGTTCTTAAGCACATGGAAGAAGCCTTCCATTCCCTGGGTTTGTGAAAAAGGCACATACTCATATGTCTCAGTGCTTATCTTGAACAGAATTCTCAGAATGGGAATCAGCAATGCAAATGAGAATACATTGAGCAATGCCGAAAGGAGATTATACGATACACTGCCTATCAGATTGCGGAGATAGGGACGTATGAAACGTTTAAGGAACGCAAAAAGCTCTTTCATTAAGCGAAATCGTTGATTTTATGTGCAAAGTTACAAATTTTATACCGCCCCGGAAACGGGAAATGCATTATAAATAGGTAACTTTGCGCAATATGTTGATAAGTTTTCCGGAGAATGAATAGAAGGGTTTGTCTGATAGCGTTTTCCATACTGTCTGTGATCTCTCTCAGGGGTCAGGGTCAGGAATTGAAGGCCGATCTGAACTTTGACGGCCTGTTTGACAACCGTGAGTTCAAGGGAGATATGCTTCCTCAAACCATATACGGAATGCGTATCATGCCCCAGATCGGTTTCGGCTACAAAGCACATACGCTGATGGCCGGATTCTCCAAAATATGGGAATTCGGAGCAGACGATGTCATTGACCCCGACATAGTACTCTACTACAAGTACGGAGGTGAGAAATGGAGCACCAGTTTTGGAGCAATACCCCGCAGGAATCTGCAGCGCCAGTTGCCCGACGCATTTCTCTATGATTCCATCGCCTTTTTCGAGCCCGTCATAGGCGGGACACTCATCCAATACAACGGGCAGTACTGGCAGTCAGAGCTTTACTGCAACTGGTTCAGCCGTCAGACTTACACCAACCGTGAGGCATTCCGCATAGTATGGGACGGATTTGTGGGCAACGGCATGATCGGAGGAGGCTGGTTCTTTGCCATGACCCATTTTGCCAACACCATGCAGCACAATCACGCCCTTTACGAGAAGTTCCAGATCAATCCCTATCTGACGTTTGACCTTTCAAAAGGGCAGGCATCCGATTTCAGACTCAAGGCCGATGCCGGCGTGCTATTCACGATTAACAACTGCCGTGCCTATGATTTCTGGTACAACCCCATAGGATTCCTGGGTGACCTGCAACTGGGATGGAAGATGTTCGACATAAAGAGCACCGTATATGCAGGAGGCCCTCAGATGCAGTATCTGGATGATCCCGAGGCCGGACTTGCGTTCCATCGTAGTGACCCGTTTTACAACCATTCCTTCTACAACAAAACGGAACTGGGAATCAGGTTCATTGCCGATGAAAACGTGGAATTAGGATTCCGCTGGAACCTGCATTTCACTCCCGGAGCACCCATACACAACCAGCAGCTCATAACGCTCAGATACAGGATAAGCATGATTAAAAGTCTAGTTAATCCGCAATGAAGAAACTCCTTGTCATAATACTGGTTCTATTGTCCGTAACCGGGGCGGACGCAATCAATCCCTTCAAGCCGTACAAGCCACTGAAGGAGATTGACTACTCCCTTAACTGGTCACTGGGATATGACTCCACAAGCATAGCCTACAAGCCGGAGTCGCTGACCCAGCGTTCATTGCTTCCCATGGGACTGCTGTCCATGAGCATCCTGTACAACGACAACTATCTTGACAAGCGTATAGTCAAGTTCGGAGGCATCACCCAACCGCCGTTGAAATCGGCCGATTTCCTTCAGTACTCGCCCGCGGCGATAATGTATGCCATGAAGGCCTTCGGCGTAGAGGGACGCAGCGACTGGCCCCGTATGATTACGGCCGATATCGGGTCTTTTGCCATCATGAACCTGATAGCCCGCCCCACCAAGCATATTGTAAAAAGGGAACGCCCCGACGGCAGGGCTTTCAATTCATACCCGTCGGGCCACACAGCCACCGCCTTCATGGCCGCACAGATGCTGCATAAGGAGTACGGTGAGACGCTGAGCCCCTGGATAAGCGCGGCCGGATACGGAATTGCCGCAACCACCGGCATATTCCGCGTGATTGCGAACCGTCACTGGTGCTCAGATGTGCTGGGCGGCGCCGCAATAGGAATCTTCTCGACAGAACTGGCATATGAACTGACCGACATATTGTTCGGAGAGCAGGGCGTAAAGCACGCTATCACAGTTCCCGACCTGGAAGACATGCCCGTCTGGAAGTTCGGACTCTACTCGGATTACAGCATGCAATCTGATGTCTTCACATCTCAGGGATACGGTAACCCCTACGCCAAGCCTGCCTGCTCAATAGGTATAGACGCATCATGGATGCCCTGGTACATAGGCCCCACTCTCCGTGCCGGACTCACCCAGATGAAATGGACAGGACAGGAGGATATCTACCTGGAACATCTGGGAAGTGTAGCCGATGTCTACACAGTGGGTGCAGGCGTGGACATTGACATTCCCGTCATTGAGAGGATTACCCTGAACGGCCAGGCCATAGCAGGTTATTCTCCTAAGGCCAACAGTTACAGTTTCTATGCCGACAAGGAGAAGAATCAGACGTTGGAATGGTCAATTCCGGCCGGAAAGCACTGCTACGGAAACATAGGTATGACAGTACGTACATCGGCTTTCTCAAGTGTCACCTTACACGGAGGTGTTGATTTCTACGACAAGGTCTGGCGCTCTTACGTATTGGGAGCCCGGTTCAATTATACTTTCTGATCATGAGCAAGGTAATAGCATATATTCTGTTTGGCATTGTATGGGTGATATCACTGCTGCCCATGCCTTTCCTGTATCTGTTTGCCGATATCATATGGCTGCTGATGTATATCTGCCCGCCTCTGAGATACCGCAAAAAGATTGTACAGAATAATCTTTCGCTCTCTTTCCCCGAGAAAGACAAAAAATGGCTGCACAGGACCGAACGCCGTTTCTACTACCAGTTCCTGTGTCAGATAATGGAAGGCCTTAAAACCGTATCGGCAAGCAAGCGCTGGGTGCATCGCCACATGGAGTTCACAGGATATGATGACATAAGAAAGGATCTGCAGAAAGGCAGGTCTGTCATAGGATATCTGGGACACATGGGAAACTGGGAACTCATCCCCTCCATGATGCGTTTCTTTGAGGACCTGGACGGCTTTCAGGGATGCCAGGTCTATCATAAACTTGAGAACCCGGTAATGGAGCAGTTCATGCTCAAACTACGCAGCAAATACGGCACTCAGAGCATACCCATGGAGCAGATCATGCGCAGGCTGCTGGAGTTCCGCTCTGCAGGCAACACCTTCGTGGTGGGAATGATAGCAGATCAGGTGCCCCTCTGGTGGAACACACATTACTGGACCCAGTTCATGAACCGCAAAACCCCCGTTTTCACCGGATCTGAAAGGCTTGCCCGCAAACTGGATACCGAGGTCTGGTATTTCCATATCACCCGTAAACGCCGCGGTTATTACAAATGTGATTTCCAACTGATGTATGACCACACCAAGGATTTGCCCGATTTTGCGGTAACTGAAAAGTATATGCGTCTGCTTGAAGACAATATCAAAGAGAATCCTGAGATCTGGTTGTGGACCCACAACCGCTGGAAACGCAATTACGAGGAGTACAGCCAGTGGCTCAAACAGCATCAGAATGCAGACAGGCCACGAAACTAGAAAAGGTTATTTGCGGCCGAAGTCAGCGGGTATCTCACCCCACTTCTTTGTATCCCACTTGATTATCTGATTGCGGTAAGTGTTCTCCCTGAGCCAACGCTCGGCACTCTCTATGCGCTGGAATACGGCCTCGGTTTCAGGAGTACGCTCCAACTTGGTGCGGCACTGCTTCTTCTGCACCCAGTCAATGGCGTTACGTGAGTCACTGTAAAGAGGCCAATCAAGCCCACGGCTCTTGTAAAGAGCTAGGGCGTGAACAATAGCCAGGAATTCACCGATATTGTTTGTGCCCAGAATAGGGCCAAAGTGAAATTTCTCCTCCATATCACCCAGATAGACGGCCCGATATTCCATCTGTCCGGGATTGCCGCTGCAGGCTGCATCCACTGCCAATGCCTGACGGATAACCTCCGGTGGAATGGGCTTTTCCTTCTTCTTGCGGCCGGTATGATCGGGAGTTTTCTTCTCTATATAGTTCTCGGGCGGCATATTGATGGCCTCCTCGGCCTCCTCCCTTGTAGCAAACCCTTTGTATACGGCACCTTTCCAGCCTTCGACCTGCTGTTTGCAAGCCTCCCAGGAGTCATAAACTCCCGGGTTGAGTCCTATCCAAACAACATAGTATCTGGCCTGTGCCATAACAATTGGTTTTTACATGCGCTCCGGAACCTCAATGCCCAGCAGGCCCATGCCAAGCTTGATGATCTTGCCAACGTTCTGTGCCAAAACCAGACGGAACATCTTGAGGTCGCGGTTGGGCTCTTTCATGATGCTGAAGTCATGGTAGAACTGGTTGAACTCCTTGGCCAGGTCATAGCAGTAGTTGGCAATGACTGACGGGTTGTAATCATCGGCAGCCTGACTCACTACATCACGGAAACCGTTGAGCATCTGAATCAGACCTATCTCCTTCTCTGATATCTGTGAATTGTCATCGGCATAAAGCTTGCTCTCCAGTTTGATACCCTCCTCGGCTGCCTTACGCATGATGGAGCGTATGCGGGCGTAGGTATACTGGATGAACGGGCCGGTATTGCCGTTGAAATCGATGGATTCCTTGGGATTGAAGGTCATGTTCTTACGTACATCGACTTTAAGTATGAAGTACTTGAGGGCACCCATACCTACTATGCGCATGATCTCGTCCTGCTCCTCCTTGGTCAGGCCGTCCAGCTTGCCAAGTTCGGCCGATGTGGCACGTGCAGTCTCAATCATCTCATCCATCAGGTCATCGGCATCAACCACAGTACCCTCACGGCTCTTCATCTTACCCTCGGGAAGTTCAACCATACCGTATGAGAAGTGAACCAGGTCCTTACCCCACTTGAATCCCAGACGGTCAAGCAGTATGGAGAGCACCTGGAAGTGGTAATTCTGCTCGTTTCCTACTACATAGATCATGCGGTCAATCGGGTAATCCTTGAAACGCAGTTGTGCAGTACCTATATCCTGAGTCATGTAGACCGATGTGCCGTCACTGCGCAGCAGCAGTTTCTGGTCCAGTCCGTTCTCGGCCAGATCGGCCCATACGGAGCCGTCCTCCTTGCGGAAGAACAGACCCTTCTCCAGACCCTCCATCACGGTTTTCTTACCCTCCAGATAGGTCTGTGACTCGTAGTATATCTTGTCAAAACTTACGCCAAGACGACGGTAAGTCTCATCAAATCCGGCATATACCCAGCTGTTCATGCGCTCCCAGAGTGCACGTACCTCAGGGTCACCGGCCTCCCACTTTACCAGCATGGCATGAGCCTCCTGCATCAGGGGTGACTCCTTCTCGGCCTTGGCCTTAGCCTCCTCCTGAGCCTTCTCGTCCAGTTCGGCAAAATTGGCGGGCAGCAGGCTCTTTACCTCGGCGCGGAAGTGCTTGTCAAACTCCACGTAGTAGTCACCGATCAGGTGATCACCCTTTTTACCGGTGGATTCGGGAGTCGCACCGTTGCCCCACTTGAGCCAAGCAAGCATTGACTTACAAATGTGGATACCGCGGTCGTTAACTATGTTGGTCTTTACCACCTTGTAGCCGTTGGCAGCCATCACATTTGAAAGGGCGCCGCCCAGCAGGTTGTTACGTACGTGACCCAGATGAAGCGGTTTGTTGGTATTGGGACTTGAAT
>JAFXMB010000036.1 GCA_017530735.1 Bacteroidaceae bacterium
TATCCTGTCCGATTACACACTCCTTGAGGTTTGACTTGACTACCCAGTTGTCCTCGGCGCATGTGCCCTCGGGAACCTCGGGGTAGGGTATGTTGGGGATTGTGCAGAGCAGGGCGGTCAGATCGTTCTCGGCCTGCTCTTTCTGAGCCTCCAGTTCTGCGGCAGCCACTTTCAACTCTGCAACCTTAGCCTTGGCCTGCTCGGCCTCCTCCTTGTTGCCGGCTTTCATGGCCTGTCCGATCTTGGCGGCAAGCACCTTGCCTTCGGCAAGATTGTTATCCAACTGTGCCTGGGCCTTCTTTCTGTTGTCATTCAGTTTTATAGCCTGGGCAATTGCCTCCTCTGCATTCTTGAAATGCTTTTTATTCAGACCTGCTATAACCTGCTCGGTCTGTTCTGTGATCTGTTTGAGTGTGAGCATCGGAATAATTCTTTTAAATAAAAAAGGCCCACAAATTCAGTGAGCCTCTTTTATGTCGTTTGGTTTATCAGGCCTCAGCTTTCTCCTCTACGGGGATTACTGAAACATAGCTTCTGTCCTTACGGCCTTTCTTGAACTGAACAACACCGTCAACAAGTGCGAACAGGGTGTGGTCTTTACCCATACCGATGTTCTCGCCCGGATTGTGCTGTGTACCGCGCTGACGAACTATGATGTTACCTGCTTTTGCATACTGTCCACCCCAAATCTTAACGCCCAGACGCTTGCTGGCAGACTCACGGCCGTTCTTAGAACTACCTACACCTTTTTTATGTGCCATTTCTTTCTAGTTTTTAGGGTTATGCTACTACTTCCTTAACCAGAAGCTCTGTGAACTGCTGGCGGTGACCGTTGAGCTTACGGTAACCTTTTCTTCTTCTCTTGTGGAATACAAGAACCTTGTCACCCTTAACGAGCGGGGTCTTGACCTCACATACTACCTTTGCGCCCTTAACGGTAGGAGCACCTACGGTGACCTTTCCGTCCTTGTCGGCGAGAAGGATCTTCTCGAACTCTACGCTTGCACCGGCCTCAACGTCCTGAATGTGGTGCACGAACAGCTTCATTCCCTCTTCAATCTTGAACTGCTGTCCCTGAATTTCAGCAATAACGTACATTAAATCTTGCTTTTATTCGTTTCTCCGTGAGGTGGCCCGCCCACTGTGGCAGACACTTCTCATACCTCTGCGGCACTAATCGGGCGCAAAATTAGCACTTTGCGCTGTCATGGCAAAATATTTTTATCTGTTTTTTATGCAAAATCACCAGTTCATGCTTTTGAACTGAAGCAGCCAGTTGTCATAGAATTCATCAACCGTCGAGTAGAATGTGTGATTCATGCATAAACCCTTGCCTGGCAGGAAGTTCAACTCATGTTTGTAATAAGTTGAGAGCATGTGATAACTCAGGGATTCTTCAGGATAATACCCGAAATGGTATAAGACTGGTCCTTCAAGTTCATACAGGTCCTCATCGGTTATGATGCGTTTATCTGAAGATATGACAATCCCGGTATAAGCATCCAGGATTGTGACGGGTGGTATAGGTTCACTCTCCTTCAGGCAGATATCCTGACATTTGCTCTCTATGGGGATATCTATGGTTTCGTGGTTGGGATAAACAATCTTAATCCTGTTCTCGGGATTAACCGTGCGGAAAGAGTACTGACCGTTGACATCGGTCTTGGCATAAGCCATGATGCGGTTGCAGTCGTTTATTTCAGTTACATTGACTCCTGCAACAGGTTTTCCGTTCTCGGTGACGGTACCGTAAATGACATCACCTTTCTGTGGCTTGTCCTGTCCAAAGACATAAACGGCCGCAAACAATAACATCAGAGTAGCAACAATCTTTTTCATAATCGTGGGTTTTGATTTGTACTGCTGCAAAAATAGTACCCAAAAATACCGTATTAAAGGAAAATGTGTTGCAAAAACGTTGCAACTTTCAGCGCAGTTTGTGCGACTCAAAGTGACGGCGGATCTGGAGGAAATAGAAAGCCACTCCGAAAGCGTTCACGATCCAGGCGGTCCAGAAGGCGCTGTGATAGCCCCAGAACTCACTGAAAAGACCGCCTATGAGTACGCCCAGGCCTACTCCGGCATCCCATGAGGTCAGGATTGATGAGTTTGCGGTGCCACGCTGTGAGTGCTCCGCCAGGTTGATGAACATGGTCTGGAAGGCGGGGTACATGTGACCGTTTCCAAGGCCGATGATCAGGGCGGCGCCGTAATATCCTATGGGGTTGTGCAGCGCGGCAAACAAAAGGTAGCCGAATATGGAAACGCACATTCCCATGGTGGCGTTGCGCGATACCTTTCCGTCACGAAGATGACGTGCTCCGGTAAGACGCGAAAGGATGAGGCCGATGGCGCAGAGACCAAAGAAAAGTCCCGTTCCACCGGTGATTCCGAGCTCCTCCTTGCCGTATATGGCAACGTATGTGGAGAGCACTCCGTAACTGAATGCAAAGCTTGCAATTCCTATTGCCTCACGCCAGCCTTCAACCAGAAAGAAGCGGTCCAGCGAGAGCACTTTCTTTTCAGGTACGAAGTCACGCTTGGGCAGACGGATGGATATTTCAAGCAGCAGACCTATAAGAGAGGCTGCAAGCGATACCCAGAACAGCGCCTTGTAACTGCCGTTGAATGCCTCCAGAAGCACTATGGCCAGTGCAGGGCCTAACGCCATGGCCAGGTTGTTGCTGAGTCCGTAATAGCCGATGGCCTCACCGCGTCGTGAGGATGGTACCACATCAATGGCTACCGTGCTGGCGGCTACTGTTGTGGCTCCGAACGGGGCGCCGTGCAGGGTGCGGAATATGGCGAATGCGGCAAGCGATCCTGCCACTATGTATCCGACAAAGATGCTGAAGAACAACGCTCCGCAGATTACAAGAACCGTCTTGCGCGGGAAACAGTCAACCATATACCCGCTGAAGGGGCGGATTACCAGCGCCATTATGGTATAGCCGGTGAGCACCATTCCTATGGTATCCTTGGTGGCTCCGAATGTCTCGCTGAGATAAAGGGGAAGAAGCGGAACGATGAGCATAAAAGAGAAATGGACCAGGAAATTGGTGGTCCATATCTTAATGTAGTTGGCGTTCCAAAGTTTCTCCCTTGTCATTTCGTGCCGCAGATTTCCTGCATGAGATGTGCCGTTTCCAACGCATCTTTTGAGTAGTAGGTTGCACCTATGGCCGATGCAATATCCGGGGTCATGACGGCGCCGCCTACAATGATGGGGCAGGTGATGCCGTTGGAGCGCAGATACTCGATGGTCTCCTTCATGGAATCCACTGTGGTGGTCATCAGTGCGCTCAGTCCCACTGCATTGGGCTTTTCATTTACAGCTGCCTCAAGTACGGTCTCCTTGGGTACATCCTTGCCAAGGTCCGTAACGCTGAATCCGTGGCTCTGAACCACAACCTTGACGATGTTCTTGCCAATGTCATGGACATCGCCCTTGACTGTTGCAATTACCAGATGTCCCTTGGCGGCCTCGGTATCGGCCGTACTGAACTGCTCGGAGATGACGGCGAACGCCAGTTTGGCGGCCTCGGCAGAACGTATCAGCTGCGGCATGAACACCTCGTTGCGCGCAAACCTGGTACCTACGTCACCCAGTGCGGGAATAAGTATCTCGTTGATGATGCGGTCCTTACCCATGTCGGGCAACTCACGCTCCAGACAATCCTTGACGCGGTCCTTCAGACCCAGTGATACGGCGTTGAAGAGGTTGTCTACAGTCTGCTCCTCGGCTGCCTGGGTGTTGAAGTATATGAATCCGGCGCAA
>JAFXMB010000037.1 GCA_017530735.1 Bacteroidaceae bacterium
ATTATAGAAAATCCTCGCAGAAATGCGGGGATTTTTTTTTATCTTCGTCCCTGTTATGCGCAATTTTGACCTGATAACCATACTTGGCCCTACGGCATGCGGTAAGACAAAGCTTGCCGTAGCTCTGGCCGACCGCATAGGCGGCGAGATACTGAGCGCTGACAGCCGTCAGGTATACCGCGGTATGGATATCGGCACCGGTAAGGATCTGGCTGATTATGAGATTAACGGCCACGGGATTCCTTATCACCTGATTGACATTGCCGAGCCTGGAAGCAAATACAATGTGTATGAGTTTCAGGGTGATTTTCTCAAGGCATACAAGGACGTGGTGTCACGTGGTGTCCAGCCTATAATGTGCGGTGGAACCGGGCTTTATCTGGAGTCGGTGCTGCGCGGGTATCGGCTCATACCCGTTCCTGAGAACCCGCAGTTGCGTAAGTCATTGGAAGGCAAGACACTTTCCGAACTGACCGAGATACTCAAGGGATACAAGACGCTGCATAACACTACCGATGTTGACACCTGCAAGCGTGCCATCCGTGCCATCGAGATTGAGGAGTGCTACCGTAACACTCCGGTCGAGGTGGGGGCGTTCCCTGAACTCAGGAGCCTGAACATAGGTGTTGACATAAGCCGCGACATGAGGCGTGAGCTCATAAGCAGCCGCCTTGAGAAGCGCATAAACGAGGGTATGATTGATGAGATCAAAGGCCTCCTTGAGAGAGGGATATCGGCCGATGACCTTATCTATTACGGACTTGAATATAAATATGTTACCCTGTATGTGACAGGGCAGTTGGAATATAAGTATCTGCTTCAGGAACTGGAGGTGGCCATACACCAGTTCGCAAAGCGTCAGATGACCTGGTTCCGGGGAATGGAACGTCGCGGCATACATATTGAGTGGATTCCGTTTGAGTGGAGTACTGATGATAAGGTAGGCCGTATTTTAGAATTAATGCAGAATCAATGATGACCGTTGAAGAAGAGAGATGGGGAATAGTTTATGTACCCCGTGCAGGTGTTAGCAATACACTAAAAAGGTGGGAACAGATAAGGGAATATCTGGAGTTCCGCAAGGTCAAGTATGACGTGGTGCAGTCAGAGGGTGAAGGCTCTATTGAGCGCATTACCCGCATGCTTATAGACAGCGGCCACAAGACAATCGTGGTTGTGGGCGGTGACGAGGCTATGAACGATGCCATCAATGCAATCATGTTCTCTCCTCGTGAGGTGCGTCAGAACATTACTTTCGGTATTGTGCCTAACGGTATCGGTAATGACTTTGCCAGTTTCTGGGGCCTTGAAGTGGATAATTACAAGAAGGCCATTCACAGCATCATAGAGCACAGGACCAAGAAGATAGACGTAGGATACTGCTCGTTCCAGGAGGACGGCAGTGAGAAGGTCCGCTATTTCCTTATGTCTGTAAACGTGGGTCTCGGTGCCCAGGCCATACGTCTGTCGGATATATGCAAGAGGTTCGGTAAGAAGAATCCTGCATATCTGATTGCTATCTTCAGCCTGTTCAAGGAGCGCAAGCAGTACAAGATGCGCATCAAGGTGAACAGTGAGGAGATAAATGACAAGATAATGACCATCTGTATAGGTAATTCACGCGGTTACGGTATGACTCCGAGTGCTGTGCCTTACAACGGATGGCTGGATCTGTCGGTCGTTTACCGTCCCAAGTTCTGGCAGACCATCCGCGGTCTGTACATGATTCTGCACGGTAAGTTCCTGAATCACGAGCAGGTACGTCCTTACCGCACCAAACAGATTGAGATAATGCAGGCCGACGGTACCCTGACATGTATTGACGGCCGTACGCTGAATCATACATTCCCGCTCAAGGTGTCACTTGAGCCGGCAGTGATAAACTTTATAATTCCCTGATAATATGGCACTTTTTAAGGATTCAAAGAACTTTTTCCTGCTGGCAGGCCCTTGTGTTATAGAAGGCGAGGATATGGCTATGCGCATTGCTGAGAAGTGCGTCGATATTACCTCACGCCTGGACATACCATATGCGTTCAAGGGTTCGTTCAAGAAAGCCAACCGCTCACGCATAGATTCGTTCACCGGAATAGGTGATGAGAAGGCGCTCAAGATCCTGGCCCGCGTACGCAGCGAGTTCGGTATTCCCGTTGTGACCGATATCCATCGCGAGGAGGATGCCGCTATGGCAGCCGAATATGTTGATATACTGCAGATTCCGGCATTCCTGTGCCGTCAGACAGACCTGTTGGTTGCCGCAGCCCGTACAGGCAAGACGGTAAACATCAAGAAAGGACAGTTCCTGGCTCCCGATGCCATGCAGTTTGCCGCCCAGAAGGTGGCCGATGCAGGAAACAATAACATAATGCTTACCGAACGCGGAAGCACATTCGGTTATCAGGACCTGGTGGTTGATTTCCGTGGCATACCCCAGATGCAGCAGTTCGGATATCCTGTAGTTGTGGATTGTACACATTCGCTGCAGCGTCCCAACCAGACCAGCGGTGTTACCGGCGGTCAGCCTGAACTCATTGAGACTATCTCAAAGGCAGCCGTAGCGGTTGGAGCAGACGGTCTTTTCATGGAGACTCACATGAATCCCGCAGAGGCCAAGAGCGACGGAGCCAACATGCTCCCGCTTGACCTGCTTGAAGGGTTGCTCACCAAACTGGTACGGATTCGTGCCGCATTATAATAATTAAGGCTCGCAGATTTGCGAGCCTTAATTATTTAGTTGATCATATCAAATCCCGTGTAGGGAACCAAAGCCTTGGGGATCTTGATGCCCTCCGGTGTTTGGTTATCCTCCAGGATTGCTGCTACTATGCGCGGCAGGGCAAGAGCAGAACCGTTCAGTGTGTGGCAGAGTTCGGCTTTCTTCTCGCCGGCCTTGCGGTAACGGCATTTCAGGCGGTTGGCCTGGTATGTGTCAAAGTTGGATACCGATGAAACCTCAAGCCAGCGGCCCTGAGCCTCGGAATATACCTCAAAGTCATAGCAGATGGCCGATGTAAAGCTCTGGTCACCGCCGCAAAGACGCAGGATGCGGTAGGGGAGTTCCAGTTTCTGGAGCAGACCCTCTACGTGATCAAGCATCTCCTTGTGACTCTGGGCTGAATGCTCGGGAGTATCGATACGTACAATCTCAATCTTTGAGAACTCATGCA
>JAFXMB010000038.1 GCA_017530735.1 Bacteroidaceae bacterium
AGTAGCCGTATACCCGGCCGAATACTGATGACTGCCGCTCGGCAATCACTATGAGGCGTAGCAGAAGTCCCATGTAGAGCAGCAATACAAACAGCGAGCCTTTGAATCCCTGCTCCTCACCTACCGTGCAGAATATGAAGTCTGTGTCCTGCTCCGGTACGTATTTGAGTTTGGTCTGCGTTCCTTTCATGAATCCCTTGCCTGTCAGTCCGCCCGATCCTATGGCAATGAGAGACTGGTTCACGTTGTAACCGGCTCCCTTGGGGTCATCCTCCAGACCCAGGATCACATTGATACGGGTGCGCTGATGCGGCTGGAGAATCTGGTTGAATGCATAATCCACTGACAGCAGATAGCCAACTGATCCGATGGCGAACACTGCTATAAGGATATACTTTCGGGCCATATCCTTGACTGCACGGAATATGATATACACGCTCATGACTACTATCAGCCCTATCTGCAGCCAGGTGACCTTGAACGGTACAATTGAGAGTGAAACGGCCAGTCCTACGAGCATGCCACCCACACCTATTCCAAACACCGTAAGTGAGAAGTTGCGGTCATGCGACATGAGCCATATCATGAGCGGGGTAATCAGCTGGATTATGGTCAGAACAAGCCAGGTTCCCACCTGGAAAGGCTGCTCACCAAAGTTTACAGGACTGAACTTTATCTCCAGAATAAAGAAGACTATGGCACAGAATCCCAGGAACAGCACGCTTCCGGTCATGCCCTCGCGGTAAAGCACCAGCAGGAAAGCCAGATAAACCAATGCTGATCCGGTCTCGTTCTGGCATACAATCAGGAACATGGGCACCACGAATACTGCACATGCCTTGAGCAGGTCACCCAGTTGTGCCGGATTGAAATCAAACCTGTCCACAAATTTGGCTAGTGCCAGAGCCGTGGCAAATTTGGCGAACTCGGCCGGCTGCAGACTCACCGGACCCAGATTGAGCCACGATCGGGAGCCTTTGGTGTCCTTAGCCACAAAGATTGTGACAATGAGCAACAGCAGAAGCGCTATGTAGATGATATAGGCGTATGAATTCAGGAAATTCTGATTTATGAACATCACCACCGCTCCCAATGCGACAGCGCACAGTATCCAGACCATCTGCTTGCCCGGACGGGTAGCGAACGAGAACAGGTCAACGTTCTCCACGTTGGCGCTGGCACCGCATATGCTGAACCAGCCGCACACCATGATAACCAGTACCAGCAGTACTGTCAACCAGTCAAGTTTACCCAGTATGTCAACGTTCCTCCTCTCCATAATCAATCACACGGTTTGAATAATCCTCAACCTTACGCTGGCTGGCCTCTGAAAGCCCGCCCATGATATACTGTTCCATCATAAGGGCACCTATAGGTACACCGTAAACCGCACCGAATCCGCCGTTCTCAACATAAACCGCAATGGCAATCTGCGGATCGTCCATGGGAGCGAATCCCATAAACACAGAATGGTCTATTCCGCGGTTCTGAGCCGTTCCTGTCTTTCCGCATACAACATAATTGGGGTTATTGGCCGATCGGCATGTACCGTCTATTACCGACTGGCGCATACCCTGCACCACAATCTCATAGTTTTCCTTGTCAACGCTCACATAATGGCGTTTGGTATAGGCGGTATCCTGCTGCTCGCCGTCAACTGTCTTGACTACATGGGGAGTGATATAATAACCGCGGTTGGCGATGGTGGCACCCAGGTTGGCAATCTGCAAAGGGGTAAGAGTCACCTCACCCTGGCCGATGGAGTTACTTATGGTAGTGAGTCCGTTCCAGGAGCGGTTGTAATGACGGTCATAATAATCGGAATTGGGTATCATGCCGCGGGCCTCGCCGGGCAGGTCAACTCCCAGAGTGTAGCCGAATCCCATCTCGACCATATAGTCTTTCCAGACCGTAAGGGCTTTCTGCGGTGTACCGTATTTGGCGGCACCTATCATATAGTAGTAACCCCAGCAGAAATAGCTGTTGCACGATGTTGCTATGGCAAAATTCAGGTCAAGCGGCGACGAATGCGAGTGGCAGCCCACCCTGAGACCGCGGAAAGAGAATCCGTCGTTACAGGGATATTTGGTTCTGGTATCGATGATACCCTCCTGCAGCAGAGTCAGTGCCTGCGATGTCTTGAACGTTGAGCCCGGAGGATAGGTGCCCTGAATGGGGCGGTTGAGCAGAGGCTTGTCCGGTCTGGCCTGCAACTCCTGATAGTGTTCACCACGATGACGGCCCGATAGTTCCGTAGGATTGAACGACGGGGCCGATACCATACACAGAATCTCACCCGTCTTGGGTTCGATGGCCACAATGCTGCCAATCTTGTTCTGCATCAGTTTCTCGCCCAGCATCTGCAGATCTATGTCAAGACCCAACGTCAGGTTACGTCCGGGTATGGCCTCCTTGTCATACTCACCGTCATAATAACTGCCCTGAATACGTCCGTAGGTTCTTTGAGCAGCACCTCGGTTCCCTTCTGCCCGCGCAGTTTGGACTCGTAGTATTTCTCTACACCCTGCTTGCCTATAACGTCGCCCTGGGTGTACCAGTTATCCTCCTCTATTTCTGTCTTGGAGACCTCGCCCAAATCGCCTAGCAGATGGGCCGCAGCCTCATAACTATATTTGCGCTGCTGGCGCTGGGTTATGCCGAACCCGTCAAACCGGTACAGTTTCTCACGGAAATCTGATATCTCCTGAAATGAGAGCTGTGCCATGAACACCTGCTCGGTATAAGGGGAGTAGCCGGGATTCTTGCGACGGTTTCGGATATCGTCCATCCGGCTGTCAAAATACTCCCTGGTTATGTCCAGTGACCGGCAGAGTGCCAGAGTATCCAGATTACGTATGTTGCGCATGACAACCGTCACATCAAATGACGGCTGGTTGCTTACAATCATCTTTCCGTTACGGTCAAATATGACTCCACGGGTAGGATATACAGTACGGTAATAAAGTGCGTTGTTATCGGCCGAATTCCGGTAACGGGTATCAATAAGCTGAATCTGGATAAGACGTATCACATACAGGAGCACAACAAATACGACCATGAGGCCGATAACGTATTTCCTGTTGTCAAACCTGTGGTTCTTCACCCCTGTATCAGCGTTTGGTTCCCGAACCACCCGAGACGTGCTCCGTCACGAGCATGAAAACGAATGTGAGAAGTGCGCTGAACACGACCTTCAGCACAAGCATCGTCCAGTCACCCAGAGGAATGCTGCGCAGTATGAAATAGACAGAGTGGTGCAAAGTTATCATAAGCAGCAGATAACCTGCAAAAGGTCTGCCGCCCATGGTTGCCGAGCAGGGCACCAGCACGTCATGACGGTCCAGAGGCACAAACAGTTTCACTATGCCGGGCTGGAACATAGCCAACAGGGTGGCCGATGCCGCATTCAGTCCGGGCGTGCCAGAGAACAGATCTATAATGAGTCCAAGGAAAAACGCCCACAGCAAAATGGCGGAACGCTTCATTGCACTGTCAAACCTGATTATCATCCAGATATAGAACAGCGGAGTTACGTAGCCGAACAGGCAGATGCGGTTAAGGATAAGCACCTGAAGCAGCGCCAATCCTATCAGCGAAAACAGCCTGAACATGAATGACCTCTTATCCATAATCCTAGTCTGATATCTGTTCGTAAAGACTCTCTATCTCCTCATCGGCAGTACGGGTATGCACATATACCCAGCCCAGGTTGGACAGATCACAAGACAGGTTGACCTGAATCTTCAGGGTATAACCGTTCTTGGAGCGCTCAACTCCTGCCACCGTGCCTACAGGAACATTCTCGGGAAAGACCGATGAAAAACCGGTGGTGACAATGGTATCACCTATCTCAACAGCCGAATGGTACGGCATATCCTTGAGTTGGGCCACGTAGGGGTCTCCTCCGCCCCACTCCAGGAAACCGAAACTGTCAGAACCTTTCTTCTTGCAACTGATACTTGAACTACCGTTTAAGACAGGAAGGACTACCGAGTAACGCTTACCAGTCACCATAACTACTCCAACCACACCGTCCTGGTTATAGACGCCCATTCCCGGAATGAGTCCGTCGCGGCTGCCTTTGTTTATGGTCAGGTAATTGTCATCCTTGCGTATGGTGTTGTCCACTACGCGTGCCGCTACTATATCGGCCGATGACAACGCCCTCTGCTGATCCACATACTGGCTGTCGGAAAGTTCATAAAGCATGTCACGGAGCATGGTGTTCTCCTGGACCAGACGTGCATTCTCCTTTCTCAGAGAGAAGAACTGGTCCACTCCCGAACTCCACTCCAGAAGTGTGCCGGAAAAAGAGTTGGCCGAGGTCATGAACGCCTCCTTCTGCCGGTCATTGAAACCGAACAGAAGCACCAGCGACAGAATCTCCAACAGCAAGAACAGGAAAACGTAGCTGTGCCTTACCAAGAAATCAAGCAGTGAACGCACGGCTGTCCTGTTATATTATCTCATCAGGAATGAGAAACGGTCTACGTTCTTAAGAGCAACACCTGTACCCTTGGCCACACTCAGAAGCGGCTCATCGGCTACGTGGAACTCAATTCCGATCTTATCGGCCAGACGCTTGCTGATACCGCGAAGCATGGAGCCGCCACCTGACAGATAGATACCGTTCTTGAGGATATCGGCATACAGTTCAGGAGGAGTGTTCTCAAGTGCGTTCAGCACGGCGCTCTCAATCTTGGCGATTGAACGGTCCAGGCAATGTGCAATCTCCTGATAGCAAACGGGGATTGACATGGGCAGTGCGGTGATCTTGTTGGGGCCGTTGACGATATAATCCTCAGGGGCCTCGTCACCCAGTTCGGTAAGGGCTGCGCCTACGTTTATCTTGATACGCTCGGCCATACGCTCTGATACCTTGACGTTGTGCTGACGACCCATGTACTCCTGGATATCGGCTGTGAAATCATCACCGGCTACCTTTACGGAGTTGTTTGATACCAGACAGCCAAGTGATATAACGGCAATCTCGGTAGTACCGCCGCCTATATCGACAATCATGTTACCCTCAGGGGCAAGCACGTCAATACCGATACCTATTGCGGCAGCCATAGGCTCGAACAGCATATATACTTCACGTCCTCCGGCATGCTCGGCACTGTCACGTACTGCACGGAGCTCAACCTCAGTACTGCCTGAAGGAACACCGATCACCATCTTGAGTGAAGGTGAGAAAAGACGGCGACCGGTATCAACCATGCCTATCAGTCCGCGCATCATCTGCTCGCAGGCATCGAAGTCGGCAATCACACCGTTTCTCAAAGGACGGACCACGCGAATATCCTTGTTGGTCTTCTCATACATCATCTTGGCCTGGTTACCCACTGCCACCATCTTGTCGGTGCGGTTGTCAAGGGCAACGATTGAAGGCTCGTTAACTACAATCTTATCGTTGTGCATTATGATGGTGTTGGCGGTGCCAAGGTCCATCGACAACTCTTGTGTTAATGAAAACAGTCCCACTTTAATATCGAGTAATTAGTTAAAAATCAATGTTTGAAATGACGGAATCCGGTCATAACCATAGTCATGTCGTGCTGCTCGCAGTAGTCTATTGACTCCTGGTCACGTACTGAACCTCCCGGATGGATGACGTTCTTGACGCCTGCCTTATCGGCCAGTTCAACACAGTCGGGGAACGGGAAGAAGGCGTCACTTGCCATGGCTGCACCCTCAAGGGTGAATCCGAATCCGTGTGCCTTCTCTACAGCCTGCTTCAGGGCGTCAACACGTGAAGTCTGACCTACACCGCTTGCCAGCAACTGCTTGCCGCGTGCAAATACTATTGAGTTGCTCTTGCTGTTCTTAACGATCTTGTTTGCAAAGAGCATATCATCTATCTCATCATCTGAAGGCTTGCGTGAAGTAACCAGCTTGAGTTCATCGGGAGTCTCAATCTTGGTGTCCTTATCCTGAACAAGCACGCCGTTCAGGGCTGAACGTACCAGCTTGACGGGGAGTTTCTGGTCCTTGCGCACCAGGATGATGCGGTTCTTTTTCTGACCCAGGATCTCCAGGGCGTCAAAGTCATAATCAGGGGCGATGATAACCTCAAAGAATATCTTGTTGATCTCCTCGGCAGTAGCCTTGTCAATGGGAGCGTTGGCAACCAGTACGCCGCCGAATGCCGATACGGGGTCACCGGCCAGAGCGTCCTTCCAGGCCTGGAGCAGTGTGGGACGTGAAGCCACGCCGCATGCGTTGTTGTGCTTGAGGATGGCGAATGTGGTCTCGCTGAACTCGTCAATCAGGTCAACTGCAGCGTTGATGTCAAGCAGGTTGTTGTAAGAGATCTCCTTGCCGTGAACCTGATCAAACATGGCATCCAGGTCACCGTGGAACACGCCGTTCTGGTGAGGATTCTCACCGTAGCGCATTGCCTTGTGGCCGTCCAGAGCCAGACGGAAATGATCATCCTCTTCATCACCTGCAAACCAGTTGTAGATGCAGCTGTCATAGTATGATGAAACGGCAAACGCCTCCTTGGCGAACCAGCGGCGCTCCTCAAGGGTGGTCTCGGCACCGCGCTCGTTCAGGATGTCAAGCAGAGGCTTGTACTGATTCTTGCTGGCAACGATTACAGAATCCTTGAAGTTCTTGGCACCTGCACGGATAAGTGAGATACCGCCTATATCTATCTTCTCAATGATATCGGCATCCGATGCGCCTGACTTGACGGTATCCTCAAAAGGATAGAGGTCAACTATAACCAGGTCAATCTCAGGGATGTCATAACTTACCATCTGAGCCATGTCATTCTCCTCATCGCGACGGGCCAGGATGCCACCGAACACTTTGGGGTGCAGGGTCTTTACGCGTCCGCCCAGGATTGACGGATAACCGGTAAGTTCCTCAACAGGCTGGCAAGGTACTCCGAGCGACTCGATGAAGCGCTGGGTTCCGCCTGTAGAAATAAGTTTTACACCCTCCTGATGGAGCTTGTTGATGATCTCGTCAAGGCCGTCCTTATGGAAGACCGAAATCAGAGCTGATGAAATTCTTTTGGTTTCGGACATATGTTTTGTTGTTTGAATTCCCGTTAAATGATAATTTGCGCGAAATTAACAATTCCCAGCCACTATTACAAGATTATACATAGCAAATAGCATACAAAAAATATAATAAAACTAAAACACGCCTCGAAATGAAACAAAATGCATACCTTAGCAACCGATAAAAATTGCTAACCAAGCCAATTTTAAACAATAATATGGATAGAAGGGATTTCCTTAAGACTCTGGCCGCAGCCGGAGCATTAGTAAGCGTAAAAAGCACCGGAATGATGGACGTGATGGCATCGACCCTACCCGCCGCAGGTGCTGTACCCGCATCAGACAATGCAGACCTGGCAGCAGTCATGAACGGCGAGCCCGCTGATATGCTGGCAGCCGCAATGAAGGAGTTGGGCGGCATTGAGCGCTTCATCAAGAAAGGCGACAAGATAGTAATCAAACCCAATATCGGTTGGGACCGCACTCCCGAACTGGCAGGCAACACCAATCCCGACCTTATCACAGCACTCATCAAGATGTGCCAGGATGCCGGTGCGGCTGAAATAAAGGTTTTTGACCATACCTGTGACAACTGGACCCGCTGCTATGACCACAGCGGCATTGAGGCTGCCGTAAAGAAGGCCGGCGCCACCATGGTTTACGCCCATGAGCAGTCCTCATATGAGCGTGTGGAAATACCCAATGGCGTATCGCTTAAGAACGCTCAGGTGCACAAGGCTATCATAGAGTGTGACAAGTGGATTAACGTACCCGTCCTTAAGAACCATGGCGGTGCCCTGATGACCTGCGCCATGAAGAACCACATGGGTATTGTCTGGGACCGCCGAGCATTCCATTCACGCGGACTGCACCAGTGCATTGCCGATATCTGCACCTACAAACCCGCAGTGCTTCATATTGTAGACGCTTACCGTACCGTAGCAACCAACGGACCTCAGGGACGCAGTGCCAGTGATGTTGTTCTGACAAAAGCCCTGTTCGCATCACCCGATATCGTAGCCGTTGATACCGCAGCCGGCAAGTTCTTCACTCAGATAAACAAGAACATCAGATTTGAGGATATAGAGCATATACCCGACGGACAGAAGCACGGTCTTGGCACCATGGATCTGGAATCAATCAATGTTAAGAGGGTAAGACTCTGATGCTGCGCAAGATAAGAACGGCGGTGGCCATTGCCGTCATCGCCATACTCACGTTCGGGTTCATAGACTTTGCAGGCGTACTTGACAACCCCCTGCTTCAGAAGATACAGTTCGGACCCGCCCTGTTGTCATTGAGTATCGTTACACTGGTTTGCCTCATAGCAGCTACCCTGCTGTTGGGCAGACTATACTGTTCAGTTATATGTCCGCTTGGAATATTCCAGGATTTCTTTAACTGGCTGTCAAAGAAATTTGACAAAAAAAAGAAGTACGGATTCAAGCCCGAACAGCCTTGGCTGCGCTGGGGAGTCCTTGCAGTCCTGGTCATTGCATGGCTCTTTGGATTCACCTTCCTGGTAGGTCTGGTAGAACCTTACAGCGCCTACGGACGCATGGCCGATGAGTTGTTCCGTCCCGTATATCTTATGGGTAACAACCTGCTTGCAGCCATCTCCGAGAAGTTTGGCAGTTACGCCTTCTTCAAGGTTGCCGTATCCCTCAAGTCCATCTCGGCATTCGTTGTGGCAGTACTGACCCTGCTGGTTATAGGCCACTTCTCTTATCATTACGGACGCACCTGGTGCAACACCGTATGCCCGGTTGGCACTTTGTTGGGATTTTTCTCAAGATTTTCACTCCTGCGCATACGCATTGACAAAGACAGATGCAACCACTGTCTGGCATGCCAGCGCAAGTGCAAGGCATACTGCATAGACTCTGTAAACCAGCAGATTGACTACTCCCGTTGCGTTGACTGTTTTGACTGCATAGACTCCTGTAAACAGAAAGCCATATACTTTGGTCCCGTAAAAAGGCAGAAAGCATCCCAGCCTGTTGACGAGTCCAAGCGCCAGTTCCTCAAGTCAACGCTGGTTCTTGCCGCTCTGGCACCCGCAGCACTCCAGGCAAAGGTAACAGGCGTAAAGGATACCCGCGTGCCCATGTCGCCTCCCGGATCAATAAGCCACAAGAACCTTCTTAATCACTGCACATCATGCCATCTTTGCGTGAGCAAGTGCCCCAGCCATGTTCTCAAGCCCGCAGGTATGGAGTACGGACTGGGCGGTATCATGCAGCCTGTCATGAAGTTTGATGAAGGCTACTGCAACTTTGACTGCAACCTGTGCAGCCAGGTCTGCCCTGCCGGCGCCATAAAGCCTCTCACGGTTGAGGAGAAACACAAGACCCAACCCGGACGTGTGGTATTCAACAAGGATATCTGCGTTGTAAACGTAAACCGCACCAGTTGCGGAGCCTGCGCCGAGCACTGCCCCGTACAGGCCATCCACATGGTTCCGTTTGAGGGTGGTCTGACCATTCCCGAGACCACGCCCGAAATGTGCGTAGGATGCGGCGGCTGTGAGTTCATCTGCCCGGTAAAGGCAGTACACATTGAAGGTAATCCTGTACATCTGGAAGCCAAGGCTCCTGAACAGGAATCAGTGATAGAAACCCAAGACTTTGACTTTGGTTTCTAGTTCTCTCTGAAAAACAGCAAGACAGGATTGGATTCGGCCGTAATGGTGGGGAACAGGGCGCTGAAACGTTCGCTTTCCGTAATCATTCCCGAATCATAGAAGCCTACCAGCGTTCCGTTGTATGAACTTACCAGGAACGGGAAAGGCTCACGGGTCAGTTTGTCCATATTGAACTCACCCGTATAGACGTACATGCGGTAGGTGGTCCAGGTGCTCTTGTCCACGAACACCATCATCAGGTTGGCGCCGTAGTTGGTATTCACAAAGTAGAGGTAACGGGGAGTCTCCAGATAGCCGCACTTGGTATATTCCCTCTCAGGATTGGTAAACACCTTGTCGCTGCGCTTAAGTTCATCGGGAATGACAATATCGGTAACCATACGGCATGTAACCGATACGCTGTCACCGTTATAGTGATAGAACTTGTCATTGTCCTCAATACCCATAAAACCTATCAGGTCAGGAGTGATATGGTTGATATAGGGATTGTTGATGCTTACATGTGCGAACTCGGGATCAAACTCCACCAACTGCTCCTTGAACTTGCCGTCAGGACCTGTTCTCCAAAGGCCTCTGTGATAGTTGCGGCCGGTATATCTGATAGGGTTGGCAAACAGCAGATCACCATCCGGCAGGACTGCAAAGTCAGTCACAAAGTCATCAATCCAGATGTTTCGCCTGAAACTGCCGTCAAATCCATATACAAATATACTGTTGTTGTGACCGTCCATTACGTAAAACTCACCTTTTGCGGGGAGTACGTCAAAACGCTCAATTATACGGTAGTTTCCGGTACCCTTGCCCTGTCGGTCAAAGCGGCGCAGGAACTTGCCTCTGCCGTCAAAGAAGAAGAGTGTATTTGCTGAACGTACAATGATTGTGTCACCGAAAGAAAGCACCTCGTCAACCGAAGGGACTATACTCTCTACTCCCGCATTCTCCAGATACACGGTATCAACCCGTGCAAACATACTGGACATGATGGGATACTCGGTGGGATCGTCGTGAAGCAGTGGAGCGGAAATCTCATGAAGACAGGTGTCACAGACCTTCTGTTCTCCCTTACAACCGGGAAGAAGGAAAAGGACAAGAATACTTTTTCCTTGCCTTCACTTTAGTAGGATCGTCGGGA
Source organism: Bacteroidaceae bacterium (assembly GCA_017530735.1). Taxonomy (GTDB): domain Bacteria; phylum Bacteroidota; class Bacteroidia; order Bacteroidales; family Bacteroidaceae; genus Colenecus. The sequence continues at coordinate 10,790 of JAFXMB010000038.1, forward strand.
GACACATTTTCATTGTTGATATATTTTTCGAAATAGTTACCAGCAGAATTAC
>JAFXMB010000039.1 GCA_017530735.1 Bacteroidaceae bacterium
ATTCTTTGATACTACGTTTGCCATCATTGCCGGACTGGCCATCATTCCGGCGGTCTATGCAATAGCCTATATGAACGGCGTTGAGCCCGATGTAAGCGCAGGTCCCGGTCTGGTGTTCATCACGCTTCCGGGCGTGTTCAGTCAGATGCCTCTGGGTAATGTGGCTGCAATACTGTTCTTCCTGGCTCTTCTTCTGGCTGCCGTGACATCGGCCATATCACTTATGGAGGTTGTAGTGGCATTCATCATTGAGGAGATGCACCGCTCACGCAAGAGGGCTGTGGCTCTCTGCTTTATAATGTGCGGTGTGGTGGGAGCGTTCTGCTCGCTCTCTTTCGGACCGCTTGCCGGTTTCAAACTGTTCGGGCTGAGTGTGTTTGATTTCTTTGACTACATCACATCCAACATAATGCTTCCTATAGGAGGCCTGCTGCTGGCTGTCTTTGCCGGCTGGCGTCTTAGACGTGCCAACTTCCTGGATGAACTGACCAACAGCGGAAAACTCAGGATTCCCCGCTGGCTCAGTCTTACAATCTACTATCTGGTAAAGTTGGTGGCTCCGATAGGAATCCTACTTATCTTCCTGAACACCTTCTTCAGCTGATTCATCCTTCATCTTGGAACGGATGAACATAAGGTGACGCTGTGCCTCGTCACGCAGGTTCTTGTGCTCGTTGAGCGACAGCAGCACCTGTGACAGTTCATACAGACTTGCTATCGCGTATCGGTCATCCTTATTCAACTTCAGGTTACGGTAAACCGGACGGCTTTCCTCCTGACCGGCCTTGCGGTACAGAGTGTATCGGATATCGGCATCCTTGTTGGCGTTTATGAAAGCGGCGGCACCTCCGTCATTGCCGTTAATAAAACTCAGCCACTCATAATAAACACCCAGGTCAGTGAATTCATGACGGTCTTTTGACTCCGGTGTATCCACATAGACCTCACCCACGCTCAGCTTAAGCCAGTCATGATGTATGTATGAACTTCCGCGATAGGATGAGATAAGTGTCATGCGTCCCAGTTCATCCACCTGTGCACGTATGTACGTGCGGTCTGTATTACGTTGGGGTGCCTGGCTCTTTATGGTGTAAAGACCTATGTCCTGATAACGCTCATCCTTCTCAAAAGCATAACCGGCCTTGATCTTGTCAAACGCAGCCTGAGCCACGGCAATCATACTGTCCTCATATTCAATGATACGTGTCTGCTCGGCCTCCTCAATCTGCTGCATCAGCCTGATGCCCTGCCTGCGAGCCTCAAATGCCTTTGGGTAGAGAATCTTTATGCTGTCAATCTCCTGCTTTGCCACATTGTAATTACCAATGCTGAACGCCTCCTTTGCATTATCCAGGTGGTGTCCCGCCTTCTGCTCAATACTCTCCCCGCAGGATATGACAAGTGTGCTTATTACCAGTAAACCAAGTATCTTCTTCATTTTCTTTTGCCTTTTTGTGGTGCAAAATTACTCAGTTTCCTGATAATAAAAAAGAAATGCCGTTAAGGGTATAATCTCTTTTCTGTGCGGATGGAGCCGTCGCTGTAACGCGTCACCACTATTGTCAGACCGGACGGTTCTTTTACCGGTCGGCCTGACAGGTCATATAGTTCTATCGATTTTACTGCAGGAGTCGTTGTGATTAATTTTACAGCCAATGCATCATTAAAGGAAACAAAATCCGCTGCGGATGAAGAAAAGTTTCCACTTTCATATAATTTATTGGCGCATTCCACGACCTCCAGGGGGCTATCAGGGGTCATGGCAAGAATATACCATCCAGATAATGTACTGGAGTAACTAATTACCATTTTGTACTCTTCTAAATATGAAGCCAACAAATCTGTATTTTCCTTTTGCTTGAGTTTTACATTAATATACGGAGAGGCAGCAACAGGATCGTTGTTTTCCGTAAGATAACAATACGTTATTATTATGGACTTCAAATCTTCTTCCCATGAGTTCAAGGAGGTTAACTTCTCGTAATCCGATCGCGAAATAACCATTATGTAGAAAGAATCATCTTTTATATTCGCAAGGACCTGGACATTTGCGCGTACTCTTTCGTTTACATCACTACTGTTTTTGGGGATGCTAATACAGATTAAGTTCCCATTTGGAGTTAAAGGAACTTTTTTCCCTTGGTAATAATAGAAATCAGACTGTGCTATCGCATGTATTGCACATGAGAAAAAGAGCAGCAATATCAGTATCGTCTTTTTTGTCATGACCTATGCCATAGATTTGAAGTACAGTTCATTGGTACAAATATACTTTTTTTTTAGAATAACAAGTAAATGACACAGAAGGAAACGTCCCTATTGTGCTATTTGCTATCTTTGTGTCTAATATGAAGATATACAGTGACGAGGAACTGGCCAGGCTGCTTGACCGCAAGGAGTTCAGGCTGTTGTCTCAGACTGCTGACAGTCTGGGGCTGGAGTGCTATGTTGTGGGCGGATATGTACGCGATTTGTTTTTGGAGCGCCCCAGCAAGGATATCGATGTGGTTGTGGTGGGCAGCGGCCTGGAGATGGCCAAGGCTTACGGCAAGGCGTTGGGACGTGGCGCTCATGTGAGCCTGTTCAAGAACTTTGGTACGGCACAGGTAAAGCGCGGTGATCTGGAGGTGGAGTTCGTGGGAGCACGGAAGGAGTCATATCATCGCGAATCAAGAAATCCGATTGTTGAGGACGGCACTCTTGAGGATGACCAGAACCGTCGTGACTTTACCATAAACGCAATGGCCATATGTCTGAACGCAGACAGGTTCGGTGAACTGGTTGACCCGTTTGGCGGAATCGATGACCTGCAGGACCGCATTATCCGTACTCCCCTGGATCCCGAGATAACATTCAGTGACGACCCTTTGCGCATGATGCGCTGCATAAGGTTTGCCACTCAACTCAACTTCTATATTGATGATGAGACATTTGCCTCACTTGAGAAGAACCGCGAGCGCATAAACATAATATCCAAGGAGCGCATATCGGAAGAACTCAACAAGATACTGCTGGCACCCGTTCCGTCCAAGGGATTCATTGATTTGGACCGATGCGGACTGCTCCAGTTGATATTCCCGGAACTTGCAGCACTGCAGGGCGTGGAGACGGTCAACGGACGCGGCCACAAGGATGTGTTCTTCCATACACTTGAGGTGCTGGACAACGTGGCCCGAAACAGCAGCGACCTGTGGCTGCGCTGGGCGGCGTTGCTGCATGATATAGGCAAGCCCCGCACCAAGAAGTGGGAACCCGCTCACGGCTGGACCTTCTATAACCACAACTATGTGGGCATGAAGATGATTCCCGGCATATTTGAGCGCATGAAACTGCCCAAGAACGAGAAGATGAAGTATGTGCAGAAGATGGTTGAACTGCATATGCGTCCCATTGCAATCGTCGATGATGAGGTGACAGACTCAGCCGTTCGCCGTCTGCTCTTTGATGCCGGTGATGACATAGATGACCTGATGACCCTGTGTGAGGCCGATATCACCTCCAAGAACGAGCAGAAAAAGAAACGCCATCTGGAGAACTTCAAACTGGTACGTCAGAAGATGGTTGACCTTGAGGAGAAGGACCGCATCCGCAATTTCCAGCCCCCTGTTGACGGACTGGAGATCATGCGCATCTTTGGACTTGAGCCCACTGCAATAGTCGGTGAACTCAAATCCTCAATAAAGGATGCCATCCTGGACGGAGTCATTCCCAATGAACATGATGCCGCTTACGATTTCCTGATAAGTGAGGCGCGTAAACGAGGATTGGAACCGAAATAAGGAATTGCCAAACTAAATACTAATCCAATTATGACTAGAAATGCAATTATTTCCGTTGCCATTGCTGCAGTAGTAGCAATAGGATTTGTATCATGTAGCCGTGAGGCTAAGTTGGGCAAGTCACCTGTAAAGAAGGTGGTGGCTGCCATGACTCTTGAGGAGAAGGTTAACCTGCTCATCGGCGTAGGTGCCTGGAACGGAGGTGACATTGCTCAGGAGATTCAGGATGCAAAGAACCTTATTCCCGGTTGTGCCGGTCAGACCTATCCTATACCCCGTCTGGGGATTCCTTCTGTAATGTTGCCTGACGGCCCCGGCGGACTCAGGATCAACCCCACACGTCAGGGTGAGGATAAGACATATTACTGTACATCATTCCCTGTAGCAACCATGCTTGCCCAGACCTGGAACCAGCAGCTTGTAGAGGAGGTGGGTGTAGCCATAGGTGATGAGGTTAAGCGCTACGGTGCCGACTGCCTGCTTGCTCCTGCACTTAACATTCACCGTAACCCTCTTCTGGGACGTAACTTTGAGTACTATTCAGAGGATCCTGTCATATCGGGTAAGACCGCAGCCGCAATGGTACGTGGCGTGCAGACAAACGGTGTAGGTGCAACCATAAAGCACTTTGCCCTGAACAACCAGGAGACCAACCGTATGGCCAATAACGCACAGGTTGACCAGCAGACATCACGTGAAATCTATCTCAAAGGTTTTGAGATTGCAGTACGTGAGTCACAGCCTTGGGCTGTTATGACATCATACAATAAGATAAACGGTACTTACGCACCAGAGAACGAAGCTCTGATTGAAGGCATACTTCGTGAGGAGTGGGGATTTGAGGGTATGGTTATGACCGACTGGGGCGGCGGACGCGATGCAGTTGCCACCGTCAATGCCGGAAACGACCTGCTCATGCCTGGTAGCGCAAATCAGATAAACAGCATCATAGAGGCTGTCCGTAACGGTATTCTTGATGAGAAGATAATAGACCGTAACGTAACCAGAATCCTGGAGTTCATTGCCCGCTCGCCCAAGATGCAGGGTTATGAGTTCCAGAATGATCCCGACCTTAAGGCTCATGCCCAGGTATCACGTTCAAGCGCTACCGAGGGTATAGTCCTGCTCAAGAATAACGGTGCCCTTCCTTTTGCCAAGAACTGCCGGATGATAGCCCTGTACGGAACCAGCTCATATGATATGTACGTAGTGGGTACCGGTAGCGGCAGCGTGAACTACGAGCATGCAGTAGGCCTGAACGAGGGCCTTACGGCAGCCGGATACAAACTGGAGCCGTCGGTTTCATCGGCCTATACCAAATACGTTCAGGAGAACAACCGACGAGTAAGTGCACAGAACTTTATGCGCACAGGTCTGACCAACCATGTCATTCCGCAGTCTCTGGTTCGCAAGCCCTACCAGTACCGTGCCGATGCCATAGCAAGTGACATTGCAGTCATCACCATAGGCCGCAGTTGCGGTGAGTCTGCCGACCGTGGTATTGAAGGTGATTATACCCTGACCGACATTGAGCAGGGTCTTATCAAGGACGTTTGCGATGCATTCCATTCAAAAGGCAAGAAGGTTGTGGTTATCCTGAATATCGGCGCTCCCATTGAAACTGCCAGCTGGAAATCACAGCCCGATGCAATCCTTCTGGCCGGACTGCCCGGACAAGAGGCCGGTCATGCCATCACTGACGTTCTGAAGGGTGCTGTCAATCCTTCAGGCAAGCTGGTTGACACATATGTTGTTGACTTAAACAAGATGCCTTCGACCGCAAACTTCCCGGTCAATGCACGTGACCTGCAGTCAAAGGCCCGCGCCAACCGCGGCAACCCCGACGCCAAGCCCGTCTCACTGTATGACTACACAGAGTACAAGGAGCGTCTGGACATAGGCTACCGCTACTATGACCGTCATCCCGAGCAGGTTTCATATCCGTTCGGATTCGGTCTAAGCTACACCACATTCCAGTACAGTGAGCCCCAGGCAACTGTTGAAGAAGGCGTAATCAGCCTTTCAATCAAGGTTACCAACACCGGCGCTGTTGCAGGTAAGGAGGCTGTTCAGGTATACATTGAGGCTCCCAAGGGAGGTCTGAACAAGCTGACCAAGGAACTCAAGGCCTACGGCAAGACCGCTCTGCTCCAGCCGGGTGAAAGCGAGACTTTGGAATTCAAACTCTCCGAGTATGATCTGGCCGCATTCAATCAGGAGGTTTCTTACTGGCAGACCGTAAAGGGTGACTACAAGGCAGACTTTGCCGCCTCATCCCAGGATATCCGCTGCCAGGCTCAGTTCACCATCCCCGAGGACCAGTACTTCACAGCAGTAGGTACACTCTAATATTTTGGCCATACTTGTCACGAGAAGGCGTACAGAGCCTCTTTTCTGCAAGTATGGCCATTATTTTGCCCATTTTGGCCGTTTTTGATGCCATACTTGCAGGAAATCCGCATTACACGGTTTGTGGTAAGAGGTATGGCCACAAATTATCGGGTCAGAGTGAACTTCAGCGTAAAGCCCGCATCATGAGTAGAAGTGGGGTAGGCCGATGTGGATACCAGCGGGAAGTTGCTCTGGAAATCGTAGTAGAAGTTCAGGGTGAGCATGCGGCTGTAGGTGTAATCGGCCGTGAATGACAACTTGACGGCGCGGTTGCCGCTGGTGGCCTGGGTGGTCTCCTCGCGCAGGTTGCGGCATAGCGCGTTCTGGTTGCGCAGTGAGAAGTCCAGATTCATGTTCAGGTCATTGCTTACCTTGGTGCGGCCGGTTCCGGGCTGAGCTCCGAACAGCTTAACACCGGTTATCTTGTAGCCGGCTCCGGCGGTGATGTCATCGGACGTGGTCTCCACAACCTGAACGGCGGTGGTGCTGAGGGTGAGCACGCGGGTCTTGCGGAACTCCAGACGGGCCGATATGTCATTATGGAATGTCATGTTCACGCCGCAGAGCGGGGCGAATGTCTCGTTGATTGATACGGAACTGATGTTGAACATGGTGCTTGGCACGGGCATTCCGCTTGTGACATCCTCTATGAATCCGCGTCCGTTCATATACTCCATGTAACTGTTGAATGTGTTGAAGTTACCCACTGAGTAGACGCTCTTGTAAGCGTGTGTCAGGTTGAAACTCTTGAAGTATTTCTTAAAGAACGGCAGTTTGCTCAGTCCGCTGTAGGTGAATGACCAGTTGGGCAGTATGCTCAGCACATTGGGGAACAGGTCAAGTGATGCCTTCTTTGCGTCACGTCCGGTATAGGCGGCCAGGAACGCGGGTATAAGTACGTCCGATGAGTACATGTCAACCGCTCCGTTGGCGGGGTCATAGGCCTGACCGGCCAGTGAACTGCGATCCGGATAACGGGCACCCTCATACTGCGACTCTATGCGGTCACGCATTACCGGCAGGGCCTTGGTGAGACGGCCAAAACTGCGGGAGCGGTAGTTACCCTTTGACGAATGTCTCTCAAATGCACTTCCTATGGTGATGGTGGTCATGCTGAAATTACCGCCGCGGCTGGTGGGCATGCCGGCATACATGTACTGGATGCGGTTGTTGCCTGATTTGCTCCAACTGGCGTTGGCGTCAATCTTTATGTCACGGAAAGGCTCAATGCTCATCTTTATCTGCAGGTCCTCAGTCAGATTTGAGTTTGCAGTGTGGGCTATGCTGTCACCACTCAGCAGCCAGCCGTTATCAATAGCCTTGTACAGATAACTGTCGCCTGTCAGACCGAATGCAAAATCCAGTCCCGGAGCCATCAGTCCGGTGGTGTTGTTCTGTCCGAACAACTGTGAATTGGGCATGAATCCGGGAATTGACATGCTGTAGTCATTGCGGTATGATACGGATACGTTACGTATCATCATAAGGGTTCTGAGTCCTATATCCATGCCTTCACGCAGGTTGAAACGATTGCTGCGAACAGGCAGGTCGGGATCCTGGGTAACCCTTATAACTACATTCAGGGTATCCTTGACTTTTATCAGCATGCTGTCTGCACCGAGTTTGCGGTATTTCAGTTTTACGGTCTTGCCATCCTTGTCGGTGGCGGTAACCATGGGATTGAGTGTTCCCAGTGAATGTACAATGACGTTGCGCTGACCGGGTAAAAGGGTCATCTCCTGCTGATAGCGTTTGCTGCGGTTGGCAGAGGTGTTGATGGAACGTCCGGTTGAACTGTAACGGTTGTTCAGACGGTGCAGATATGTAACCTTGTTGTAGAGTTCCAACAGGTTCAGACGGCCGTTGAGCGATATGGAACGTCTGTTTGAAATGATGTTTCCGTAATTGGCTCCGTTGGCGTATGTGGTACCGCGGTTCCATGTATAACCTGAGTTGAATCCGGCATCGGCCGTTATCCAGCTAAAGAGAGGTATCTTATTAAGAGGTACGGTATAGGCGGCGTTGAATGACTGGTTGTAGTCAAGCGGACGGCCCATGTTTCTCAGACTCATCCTTACCGAGTCTTTCCACATCTCATACTCACTGGGGTAGAGGTCTTTGTTGACCACGGTGTACGGCTCCTCAATCTCAGCCCTTGACCTGGCGTTGAATGAAAGGTTCAGCAACTGCAGGGGATTCCAGCTGACAGCGAGGTCACGGTTCATGTAGAACTGCTGTGAGAATATGACGGGGATACCTTCGGAGCCTTCCAGGTCACGTTCCTGCAGTTCGTGGTAACTTCTCTGCAGTCCGGCGTTGAATGAGATGCTCTGTGGCAGCAGACCTATTCTGGTGTCCTTGATCAGAGAGAACCATTTGGCCTCATACGGTATGGCTGCAAACGGTGACCAGCCTTCTGTTCCGGGTGAGTAACTGTAATCGACCGATGCCCTCCAGTTGTCATCATGCTCGTAGTCAATGGTGCTGTTGCTGCGGTCGTTTACGCTCTCGGAGTAACTGAATGAGAAGTTGGCCGGGTCATAAGGCATGGGCGTATCGCTGCTTATGTTGACCTTGGCATTTGATATGCTGAAGTTACGGCTCTCCTTGAGATCCTGTGATATGCTCCTGATTGAGTCTCGTGCCTGACCCTCGGGGAATGATTCAATAACATCATCCAGCAGCAGGTCAGTGTCATAGGGGCTGTACTTGGGCGATGTCTTCTCTTTGGTGTATGAGTAATAGATGGGAACCGATATCTGTGACTTCTCAGGGAGGAAACGTCCCACGTTGGTGCTGGTGGTGATGGAGTATCTGTAGTAGTCATCGGTCTTTCGGTCCTTGACGCTCTGTTCAAGACCTCCGTAACCGGCAGTACTCATCTGTCCTGACAGGTCTACCGATGCCACATCGGACAGTCTCAGTCCCAGTGTGCTCAGGGCTGCCATGCCTCCCTTGCTCTCATAGCCTACCAGACGCAGTTCGTTAATCCATACCTCGGCGTTCTTGGCGCTCATGGAGTTGTTACGGATACCCACCATGATTGCCCTTACATTGCCGATGGACGGATTGCCCACAACGGTTATGCGGTTCTGCGGATGGTTGGGGTCATATTCGCTGTAGACCGATGCCGAAGTGATGGCACCCAGGTTCTTCTGTACGTTACGGTTGTTCTTGACCTGCGTCAGTATGCTGAAGTCTATATCCAGCATGTTCTGATCAGGCCATACCATCCTGCGGTCGTTCTCATTGGTCCCGCTGTAGTGTCCGGCAGGGGTGAGGACAAGAGGAATCTCATACTCATAGTAGTTACCTGAATAGTCTGAACCCAAACGTATGAATACCGATACGTCTCCGTCCCTGAGAGTACCGTCATCGGGCAGTACGGCCTCAGCATGGCTGAACATCTGGATGCGCTGGTATTTGCGCAGGTCCAGTGAACTCTTCTTGTAGATACCGCGTGCCTCGCCGGCTCCAAGTCCAATAACCTTCAGACTCATGGCCTGCTCGTTGTCCTGTACCAACTGCACCTGGTTGGGGTCAAGGATACGTGTCACGCCTGGAGGAACCACATAGTTCACGGGAGCACGGTCACCGTTCTCCTCAATATTGACCGATGTGGCCGAGAACTTGCCCGATATTGAGGGTGCGCGGTTGGTAGCGCTGTAAATGGGCTGCTCGTAGTTGCGCCACTGGCTGGTCATAAGTTCCAGTGAGCCGAAACGCACGTGGACCTCCTCGCTGAAACCGGTCAGGTACATACGCATGAAACGTATGGAACTGAAGTCGCGGATGCCGCCTTCAGCCTTCTCATATTCACCTATAGGTATGCGGAAGCAGTACCAATTCACTGTCTCGGTATTGCCGTTACGCAGTTTTATCTTGACTTCGCGTTTATCGGAAATATAGTTGCGGCCAATCTCAAGGTCACCGGGACGCAGCGATACGCGGTACTGGAAGAATTTCTCATACTCATCCATTGTGTAGTCACCGTTGGCGTCCTCAACATCAGGGGTTGAACGGGCCGACTGGTCATAGCGGCTTCCGCTCTCGGCGCTGTTGGGTGAGTTGCCCTCGGTACCGTTGTACCTGCGGTAACGCTCCATGACAGACAGACGTGCGTCGTCATAATCGGCTCCGCGATAGTAGTGGTAGGTATCGGCGGCCGGATCTTCATATATTGACTGGTAGACCTCGGGTTTTACCTTTGTGCGTATCTGGCTCAGATATGATGCGTACGCGGGCCACGTGCGTTCCTCTTCTGATGAAAGTCCGTTCAGACCTACATCCTGACGGTCACGGCTGTCAGCGGCGTTGTTGTCAAAGGCGTATACCAGACTCTTGCCGGTAGGAACCTTACCCCATACTGACTGTGCCCACTTGGCTGAGTCTCCGTCTACGGGCAGTCCGTTCTCAAAGAACTTCTTGCCGTCCAGCAGGATATCCTCTGAGACCTCACCCAGGTTCAGGTACAGGTCACCGCCTGCGGTTGCGGGGTTGTAGATGAACGGATCCAGCATCCAGAACTCTATGTACTCAATGTTGGCTGCCTCAAAGTCAGTGGTGGTGAGACGGCGCATGATACCGCCCCAGTTGCTCTGCGGGTCTGGCAGATGACCGTCGGCGTCAAGGTCGGGGTTCAGGTTGTACGGTCCGCGCTCATTGGGGTAGTATGCCAGGTTCAGGATCTGCAGAGTGGTTGACTCACTTGATGTGGACTCCTTGTTGGGGTAGAGTTCACGCTCATAAACCTCACGCACATAGTGGTTGGAGAGTTGCTCCAGGTCTGTCTTGATGTGGGCCGGAGTGAGAGGTGAGTTGCGGCGCGTAAAGAGCGGGTCAATGGAGAACCAGTTGAGCAGGGCACGGTTGAATCCGGACTCAACCTGACCGGTCTTTCCGTAACCCTTCATACCCTTGGGCACGGCCGACAGGGTCCATGCGGATGGCTGGAGTATGCTTATGCCGCTCTCGGCAGCCTCAAAGTCATCTATGTATGACGCGCTTCCCTGCACCTTGTCAGATACCGATGACTGCAGGGCGGCCATCTCAGCCTTGAAGTTTATGCTTGACGGCTGGGTAGCGTTTACAAACGGCAGTTTGTTTATGATGTTGGTGATGGCCTGGCTCTCATGCCTCCAGTTCAGGTTGAGTCCGTACATGGTGTTCACCAGAGGTTCGTCACCCATGGTTACCTTGCTGGTCAGCGGCTTCTCGTTCAGATGCATGAATGTACCGCCCATCTGGAAGTTGGGAGTAAAGTCATACTTCCAGTTCAGTCCGGCCATGGTCTTGCGCTGCATGCTGTACTCGGTGTTGCTCTCCAACTGTACGTTTACGCTGGTACCGGCATCAATGATGCTCTGGTTGATGATGGTCACCGTACCCATGCTGTAGTCAACGGTGTAGTCGCTGTTCTCAATCAGGGTGGTACCTCCGGCAGTAACAATGACTGATCCGCGCGGGATATTGATAGATCCCAGTTGTATCACGTTGCTGTTTGTGCCTGAGTACTGGCCTATGAGCATGAACTTGTCCTTGTCGGCTATACGTTTGGCCACCACGCGTGTGGAGTCATAGAGTTCCTGGAATACGTACTTATCGGCCACGGCATCATTGTCAATGACTTTGCGCAGATGGCTTCCGAAAGGCTCCACAACCGGGAATATTATCCTTCCGTTCGATGCCTGCACCGTATATCGGTCTATAAAGTCAAACTGGCCGTTGGGGTGGGGGTTGTTCTTGTCATCCAGACGGTCCAGGTTCATGATACGTATCAGGGGAGTGTTCTTGAGTCCGGCCTCAGGGATATAGGTAAGGCGGCTTCCGGTGCTGTCGCTGTTGTAGTAGATGCCCAGCTTGAACTGCGCGCTCTGTATGTTACCCTGTGTGATGGTGTAGATGTTCTTCATCATCAGGTCCCATGTGCCGCTGCCCGGTGAGTTGGAATTGGACTTAAGCAGTTTTACAAACAGCGTCTCCTTGGCATCAGTCTTGTCCGATGAGAATTCACCCACCTGATAACTGTTGCCTCCGTATGTGTACTCAAAGGCCACTGCCAGCACCTCATCGGATGCCAGGGCGCTCTTAAGTGAGATGTAACCCAGTTCGCTGTTAAGGATGTAGTCCGATGTGGCCAACTTGCGGGCGTTTGATATCTTCTCGTAGTCCGTGCTGCCCTCAAGGAATGATCCCAGCGATGTGGCCACCTGGTCTATGTCACGTGCTGCGGGGTAGTCATTGATGATTCGGCTGTAAAGGTCATTGGCGCCGTTTGCAGGAGCAGGTCCTCCCTGGGCGCTCCAGATGCCGTTGCTTATGTGACCGGTCTCACCCAGGTCGGTGAAAGCCACTATGTTGCGCGGGTTGTCATAGTTGCTGCGCTTGTTTGTGACCCACACCTCGATACGTGTAATCTGCACGCCCGATACTATGTTGGGCAGCATGGCCATGTTGGCGTCATAATTGTCACGGAAGAAATGGGCCAGGAAGAAGTGGCGGTTCTCGTCATAACTGCTGGCGTCAATCTCAAAGTCGTTTATCTGCTGTCCTCCCTGTGAACTTACTGAAGATGATGTTGATTCCTTCTGTGACAGCACCATCTGCAGGTTCAGCTTTCCGAACTGCAGGTCAGACCTGATACCAAACAGCGATGATGCGCCCTGAATCAGTGAAGAGTTGGTGGGGAAACTTATGTTACCGGCCTCCAGGAGTCTGATGATCTCATCCTCCTTACCCTCATAACGCAACTTGATCATCTTGGCGTCAATGTCAAAGGTGGCCTCGGTGTTGTAGTTCAGGTTCATGTTGATCTTGTCACCCACACGCGCATTGATGTTCAGGTTTATCTGCTCGTCAAAGTCAAAACCTCCGGTAGTGCGGTTCTGCACGGAGAGCGACGGGTTGTCAACCTTGTTGCGGTTGTATCCGAACTTGATTGCGGCCGATCCGCTTGTCCTTACCTGTACGCCGCCGGGACCGAATATCTTCTCGGCCGGACCCAGGTCAAACTTCATGTCCGTAAAGTCAAACTTGTTGTCACCCTGTTCGTTGAATTCCTGGGTATACTTGTCACGGTAGAAAGACTGCAGTGAGCGCTGCATCATCATGTTGTTGTACTCATTGGGAGTCATTACCGTGGGGACGTCAATGTAATAGTCACCCAGTTTGTAGCCTATCCTGAACGTCTCATCGTTCTCATCATAGGTCACCTCTTCAGTGATATTCTCCGGATTGGGAAGGGTTCTCTGTACACCCTGTGCATAAAGGCAGCTGGGGCCCCCGCATATGCAGGAGCCCAAGAGCAGCAGTGCTGCAGCAAGGTGTTTTCCCTTAATCATCAAGTTTCTTAGGATGTTGGTCAGATGCGTTTCAGAGCTTCGCGGATGACGGCTTCGACAGTGAGGCCCTCCTGCTCCTTGAGTATGGCCTGTACCACCTTCTGTGATGCGGCCTGCGGGAATCCCAGGGTAACCATGGCTGTGACGGCCTCGGTGGCAACCTGTCCTGCCTGTATGCCGGTCTGAAGATCCAGCGGAATCTCATCGGACTGCGTCTTGGCAATCTTGTCATGAAGGTCCACAATGATACGCTGTGCTGTCTTGGCGCCTATGCCCTTAACCTTCTTGAGCAGTGAGTCGTTGCCGGAACTTATAATGCCGATAAGTTCTGAAGGTGAGAATGATGAGAGTATCATTCTGGCCGATGCGCCACCGATGCCCGGAACGGATATGAGCATCAGGAACAGTTCGCGTTCCTGCTTTGCGCTGAAACCGTACAGGATGTATGCATCCTCACGAATGGCCTCATAGACATACAGACGTGTATCGTCCTTGCCCTGGATGGCCGAATATGTATAAAGGGATATGTTAAGATCATATGCAACGCCGCCCTGTGTAAGCAGAACAGCCTGAGTGGGTGTGAGTTCCTCAATCTTTCCCTGTATGAATTCTATCATTTCCGTATGTTTTTTCAGTTACTGTATTTAAACGCATTAAACGGCCGATTATTGCACGTGCGCGTATACATAAGAGCGATTTTTTTAATAATTTCGCAGCCGGAACCAAAAAAACAAACCTTATGGAAAAGATTAAAGCAGCCATTGTTGGCTATGGAAACATTGGAAAATACGTGCTTGAGGCTCTTGAGACTGCCCCTGATTTTGAGGTTGCCGGCATTGTTCGCCGCAACGGTGCAGCAGACTGCCCCAAGGAGATTGAAGGTTATAAGATTGTAAAGAATATTTCAGAACTTCCCAAGCCTGACGTTGCTATTCTGTGCGTTCCCTCACGTAAGACCGAGGAGTATGCAAAAGAGATTCTTCCGCTGGGTATCAATACCGTTGACAGCTTTGACATACATACACTCATTCCTGAGACACGCAAGCGTCTCATGCAGGTTGCCACAGAGGCCGGAAAGGTTGCTGTGATATCTGCAGGATGGGATCCGGGATCGGATTCAATTGTCCGCGCCCTTATGCAGGCTATGGCTCCCAAGGGTGTAAGTTACACCAATTTCGGTCCCGGAATGTCCATGGGCCACTCAGTTGCAGTAAAGGCAATACCTGGTGTAAAGGCTGCTCTTTCAATGACAATTCCTGTTGGCACAGGTATTCACCGTCGTATGGTATATGTTGAGATTCTTGACGGTTACCGCTTTGAGGATGTAGCTGCTGCAATCAAGGCTGATCCTTATTTTGTGAACGATGAGACTCATGTAATGCAGGTTGAGTCAGTCGATGCACTCAAGGATATGGGACATGGCGTCAACCTGACACGCAAGGGCGTATCGGGCAAGACTCAGAACCAACTCTTTGAATTTGATATGAAGATCAACAATCCGGCTCTGACAGGTCAGATCCTGGTATGCGCCGCCCGTGCTTCAATGCTTCAGAAACCTGGTTGCTATACTATGATTGAGATGCCCGTAATAGATTATCTGTACGGTGACAGGGAAGATCTGGTAAGACACCTGGTATAAGGTCAATATACATACCAGCTGACGCCCATGAACAGGCCGTCGGCACTACCATACCCAAGGTACATGTGTGCCTTGGGTTTTTCTTTGCTGAACGAGTACTTCAGATATCCCCGGTAAACCGGCTTGAGGTTTTCATGGCTTTTGCGCGTATAGGCGTTGCCGTAATCCACCGTATATGCATCATAAAAGTCGGGTGTTCCGTTGGCTTTGCAGTTCATGTATAATGTCCGTACTCCGAATCCTAATGAAACGCCTGCGGATAATCTGCTTTTTATAAAGTTGTATCCCGCGTCAAACATGTATTCAGACGATATGTACTCGCCCGTAAAATGTATGTCGTTTGTAAAAGATTTGAATCCTATTTCCACTGTGGTGACTCCTCTGGTGGGCGGATCCAGGTTAATTCCCAATGATGCTCCGTAAAAGAAACGGGTCGAAGTGTTATGCCAAAGGCTGGCTGTAATCATTCCTTTGTTGCCGTATGACACGCCCCACATCACCTCTGTCTTTACATGCGGGTCTTCCTGTCTGAATCCCCAGTCTATAAGTTCCTGGGTCATGGTGCTGTCTATGCTGATCTCAGTGTCAAACGGTCTTCCAAGATATTCGTCATAGTAGAAGTAACCTGTGGTAGCCTGTCCTTCGGGTGAGACAAGCCTGCCGTATCCGTGTTTCATGTCATCTTTCCAGGCGCCTTCATAAGTACCTCCGTCCTCAAAAAGCAGTCTGCCTTGACCGTTGAACATATCGGCCTTCCACTCGCCGTCATAACGTGCTCCGCTG
>JAFXMB010000040.1 GCA_017530735.1 Bacteroidaceae bacterium
TAGCATGGTGTTTACAGATATAGTCTATGCTATATCCTCTCTCGATCATCCTGACATACCTGAGACGATCGTCATAAGTGTTTTGTTTTTTGTTCATATGAACCTCGAAAGTTTTTTGTCCAACTTTCGGGGTTCATATCACTTTGGCACTTTTTGGTGACAAAGAGAACCGTCCCCAATGGCTCTATTTGATGTTGTAGTAAACCAGAACGGGATTATTGAAGGCTTGGGCTTTCATTGTGTTCTCAAGCTGGGCTGAGAACTCACTGCGCTCAAGGGACCCTTCTTCAAAGATTGTTTCAGGAAGCCCTTGGACAATAGTGACATAGTCGGAGTTGGACATGGTGTTGGGAGTGATGCTCTTATTTGTGCCCTTTGCCTTGAAACCTGAATATTTTTCAACGCCATCTTTGCTGACACGGCAGTAAGTTGTTCTGGACCTTAACATGTTGTCGTACCAGAATGACACGTATTCGCTATTGATGACGGGAAATGACATTACTGTAATAAGGCTCTCTCTCTTTTCAGTCAACACCTCAATCAGTCTCATAGCGATGTCGTTACTGTTTTCTTCATTGATGGTGTCAAACTCGGCAGGTATTCCGTCATCACCAAAATTACAGTGCAGAATAGCCTTCTCCTCCTGGTCTATATCGGCCGGAATCTCCAATACTGAGCAGACACTTCCTGTCTCGGCCAGGAACCTGTAATCGGGGTTGTAATATGACATGTCGGAACTCAAAAGCATGGAGAATGCGCTTATGTCCTTGTGTATCCGGCGTACCTTGCCTGTGTTGGAGCTGACAAAACAGATTGCGGTCTTATCAGTATTATTGGGAACCATTCTGCACAGAAGCGTGGAGTCATCATGTTCTGCCATGCTCATTGTCACACCATCCAGAGAAACTGATCCCAGGTATTTCATATCGGGCACGGAATACTTGTGAATGGTAGTGAATGCATCGATTATGGATAAAACCTTATTGTCGGGTGAGTAGAGATAATCTGCAATAAATGTATACTCGCCGTGGCCGCGTCCCTTTTTATCGAATTTGACAATCTGTTTTCCGTCCTCAAATACATAGATTATATCGTTTATGGAACGGCATATGGTTGTGGAACCGTAGCACTTTATGCTGTTGACACCGTCAATTGGCTCATCGCTGACAAGAGGCACAATACGTATTTTGGTTGCCATATCCTCGAATGTAACTTCCTGGGCCTGATCTGCATTCTTTATGGAAACAAGGTCTTCAAAGGAGGCCTTTTTCTTGCACTCTGTGAAGAGCATGGCAATGGCTGTCATGCAAACAAATAATCTAAGGTGTTTCATATCTGTATTATTTACTTGTTCCTGATGTTTCTGATGTCCTTCATGTTCCTGATGGTACCGTTCAAGAACAGTGTCAGGAAACCCATGAGAATGGGTGATAAAGCACCATTGTCAAAGGTGTGACTAACGATAGCCGTATGAACGACGGGTATGGCGCTCATCAACAAACCTGCAACAACAGCAATTGTAATAGCCATGGATACCTTTCCTGCCTGACCTTTCCTGTATTTGTCAAGGAACATGAAGTTAACTACAAAAGCTGCGGTGATTATTATGAAACCTGCTCTGGAAAGGAATTCCATAAGGCTCATTGTGCCGCCTATTGCGTTATAGATAATGCCTCCTGCAAATATGAGAGTCAGTATTGCCATAAGGCCGATGAAGAGCCATGACATAGCCTTTCTGAACTTTCCGGGTTCCTTGGGCTCCGGTATTGTAATCTCCCTGAAGTTTATCTTCCTGGTAAAGAATTTTGTCTTGGTACCGATTGTCAATATGAAAAATACCAGCATTGCTACTGATGCGATGATACCAAGGAAGAAATAGTTAAATACAATCCAGAAGGCAAATCCCACACATGTTAATGCAAAAGCGCTCTTGTTGTAGAAACTCTCCTCGTTTAACAGTGTCCGGAGATCAAGCTCGGAATGATCGACACGTTTCATTCTGCGCATCAGTAAGAAGTGTAGCAGAAAGTCAATAACCAGATATGTGCCAAGTATCCAGAACCCGATGGTTGTCATGTTGGGGCTGAATGCAAAAATAAGGACCAATAAGGGTGTGATGGCAAATAAGGACCACGTGGTAGAGAACTTATACATTCTCTTAAAGATGCTTATGTTCTTGAGGGAGGCTTTGCGGATCTGCTCGGGAGTTACTATCTCCTTGCCGTCCAGTTTCTCATCTATAAGCTGATAAGCCTGCTTCAGCTCGTTGAGTTCGTCCAGGTTGAAAGTATTGTCTGTCATAGGTTCAGTGTTTTAATTGTTTGACATTGATTTGAGTTGCTCCTTGATGCGGAACAGCCTGCTGGTTACGGCCGATGTCGTAATGCCCACGATGGCTGCAATCTCATCATAACTCATACTCTCCAACCACAGAAGGATAATAGCGCGGTCAAACACTTCAAGTTTGTTGATCCTGTCATACAGCATCTTGATCTGATGACTTGACTCATCATTTCCGGTGCTGAGGATGTCGCTCTCAATACCAAGCGGAACTGTTGGCGCTTTCCGCTTTTCGCCTCGGCTCACGGCACAGCAGGTGTTAAGGCTTACGCGCCAAAGCCAAGTCTTTACACTGCTTTCACCGCGGAATTTGGGGTACCCTTTCCAAAGATTAACCAACACTTCCTGGAAAAGGTCATCGACCTCGGCAGGATTGTCAGAGAAGAAGTAGCATACCGTATATATTGTCTTACGGTGCTCTCTGACCATTTTTGTGAATTCTAGCTCTAAGTTATCCATCTGTTTTTTGGAGTTCGTTCATACAATTAGTATCCGAACCCTCGGATTCCTTTCAGAGAAAATGCACTTTTTTTTTGGAATTGATGAAATTATTTGATTTTGTAGTAAACGAGAACGGGATTATTAAGGTTCTGGGCGTTCATTATCTTCTCCAGACTGCCGGTAAATTCACTGCGCTCCTGTGATGCACCGAACAGCGTTTCGGTAATACCTTCCATTACTGTTACATAGGAGGTTCCGTCTACGGTCTTTGGAAGAATAGGTCTGTTGATTCCCTTGGCGCGGAAACCGCGATAGTTTACGGTCTTGCCGTTTTCATAACGGTAATAGTGGTCACGCTGGGATTCCATGACCGGGTGATACCAGAATGAGTACCGGTCTTTGTCAACTATCGGCCAGAATCCGCCTTCCAGGCAATCTTTTGCGGGTTCAGACAACATGAATTCCATTAATTGCATTAAACACTCATCGGGTGCCTTGTCCAGATCAAAAATGTTTTGCGGGATATTCTTCTTGCCGAAGGTAAATGCAAAGGCCAGAGTCTGTTTGCCGTCTTCACAATGGAAGATCTTGTTTACATAACCGCCTATGCATATGTTGTTGCTCAGATTCTTTCCCGGTGCCTGTAAGATGTCAGACTGTAGGAACTCGTAATATGATACGTTCTGGATCTTCCGGATGGTCTCACCGGTCTCTATGTCAGCGATGATAACCTTGCTGGTATCCAATGATACTGAACTCAGGTCATCGAGCGACATACTGGCTGCTGTGGTTACGCACAGCATCTTGTCTCCGTCCTGACATGACATGGTGGCTATTTTTCCTTCTACGGGAATCTTGCCTACAAACTTCATGTCGGGCACGGTGTATTTCATCACCATGGAATTGGATCCCTTCATGTATTCATTGATGTCACCCAGAGCACTGACCAGAAGCAGCTTTTTGGAAGGTGAGTAAGTGAAATGGGCTATGGTGGAATATTCGCCGGGGCCGCGTCCCACTGCATGCAGTGTAGACTGGAGTTTTCCATCCACAAAGTAATAGATGTATTCGCCTCTACTATCGGACAAGAATACCTCATTGCCGTAGCAATGGAGTTCGTTGCATGCCCCTATAGGGTCGTCCGATATCAGCGGAACGATCCTGACATCGGTTGCCACATCTTCAAACGCTACTTCAACGGCGTCGTCATTACTTACGATCGGAACATCCTGAACGGTCACTTCAGCGCATCCCATGATGCTCAGCGCTGCACAAACAATAAAAAAGGACTTTTTCATATTAATGGGTTGTAATTA
Source organism: Bacteroidaceae bacterium (assembly GCA_017530735.1). Classification (GTDB taxonomy): domain Bacteria; phylum Bacteroidota; class Bacteroidia; order Bacteroidales; family Bacteroidaceae; genus Colenecus. The sequence goes on from JAFXMB010000040.1 coordinate 4,098, forward strand.
GGTTGGATTCTATAATCTTGAAGAATTATCGGCAAGGACGTCATGAACAAGCGCTGTGACCATCTGCTTGAGTTCTTCCATGAACTGGGCGGGCTGGTATTTGCCACGTTCAATCTCACGCAGACGTTTCTCCCAGATACCCGTAAGTTCGGCACTCTTGAGCAACTCCTCATGGATAAGGTCTATGAGGCCGATGCCCGTGGGTGTGGGATAGAGGTTCTTTTTCTCCTTGCGCATGTACCCGCGTTTATATAAGGTCTCTATTATGGCGGCGCGGGTTGACGGGCGGCCTATTCCATTCTCCTTCATTGCGTCGCGCAGTTCCTCATCGTTCACCAGTTTGCCGGCGGTTTCCATTGCACGCAGCAGGGTGGCCTCGGTGTAGGGTTTGGGCGGGGTGGTCCACTTTTCCTGCAGTTCGGGCAGGTGCGGTCCGCTCTCATCGACGGTGAATTGGGGGAGTATGCGCTCGTCGTCATCGGCCTTTTCATCGGTCTTTTCCTTGTCAAAGAGCACTCGCCACCCGGGTTTCAGGATCTCGCGGCCCGTGGTCTTGAACTCGGCGCGGCCGGCCTTGCCAAGGACCGTGGTCTGGGCGTAGAGGCAGTCGGGGTAGAAGACGGCGATGAAACGGCGGGCTATCAGGTCAAACACGGCGCGCTCCTGCTGTGTCAGGTTGTTGGGATAGACTCCGGTGGGGATGATGGCATGGTGATCGGTCACCTTGCTGTTGTCAAACACCTTCTTGGACTTGGGCAGTTTCTGTCCCTCCAGCGGGGCGGTGAACTGGGCGTAATCCTTGAGTCCCTTGAGTATGCTGGGGCATTTGGGGTAGATATCATCGCTCAGGAACGTGGTATCTACGCGCGGGTATGTGGTTATCTTCTTTTCGTATAGTGACTGGATGGTTTTGAGGGTGTCATCGGCCGAATACCCGTACTTGCGGTTGCACTCCACCTGGAGAGATGTGAGGTCAAACAGGCGCGGGGCAAAATCCTTGCCCTCCTTGCGGGTTACATCGGTTATGACAAAATTCAGGGGGCGGATCTCTTCCAGCAACTGCTGGCCGTCCTCAATCTTGGTGAACTTGCCTTTGGTGTATGAGAATGCGGTGTCGCGATATACGGTCTTGAGCTCCCAGTACTGCTCGGGTTTGAAGTTGTCAATCTCCTTCTGACGGTTTACAACCAGTGCCAAAGTGGGGGTCTGGACGCGGCCTATGGAGAGCACTCCGCGGTTATTGCCGGTGCGGTACTTTATGGTGTAAAGGCGGGTGGCGTTCATGCCCAGCAGCCAGTCACCTATGGCTCGACACAGGCCGGCCTCGTAGAGTGATTTGAATGCATCCTGGTCCTGCAGGTGGCTGAAACCCTCACGTATGGACTCCTCGGTAAGAGACGATATCCACAGGCGTTTTACGGGGCACTTGGCGCCGGCTTTCTGCATCACCCAGCGCTGAATGAGCTCACCCTCCTGGCCGGCATCACCGCAGTTGATAATGCCATCGGCCTTCTGCATGAGTGATTCAATTATCTTGAACTGTTTCTCTATTCCCTTATCCTCAATCAGCTTGATACCGAACCGGGGCGGAATCATA
>JAFXMB010000003.1 GCA_017530735.1 Bacteroidaceae bacterium
AATTTCACCCGATGTGAGGTTTGTTATGGTAGCAGTCTCCTCATTGACCTTTATCGGACTCAGACAGGCGCTTCTTACCTCCATACCGCTGGTGATGTCCTTGTTATCGGCCATCATTAGGGTCTTAAGTGAGCGGTTATGATACAGTATGTAGTATTTGCCCTTGAACTTGATTATGGCATGGTGGTTGTTACCGCCTCCTCCGCTCCATGAGGCTCCGACGGGGTTGTCAAAGCAACGTCCTGCATAGGTGAACGGGCCCAGAGGGTTGTCCGATACCATATAGGCGATATTGGCTACGCCCGGATCAGCATTGCCGGTCCAGTTGGAGCAATAACTGTAGATATACTTGTCACCCACTTTATTGATTCCGGCATCCTCAAAAAGATACGGAGGATTGATAGCCTTGGGGGTTCCTACTATCGATATCATATCGTCACCCAGTTTCACACAGCGTGCAGAACCCGGATTTGCCTGATCCAAACCGTCCACGCCGCCTCCGAAATAGAGATATGCGCTGCCGTCGTCATCAATCAGTACTGCCGGGTCAAACAGCCAGGGAACATCTTTGCTCTGGCAGTTGGGAGTACTGCGCGATATCAGCTGGTTCATGCCGGCCGGCTGTTTCCAGGGGCCGTAAGGGGAATCGGCGGTAAGTACGCCTATTCCGTTTGAGGCGTCGGCAAAATAGAGGAAATACTTTTCCTTTCCGTTTATGGTCTTGTGAGCGGCACACGGAGCCCACATGTTGGTGGCCCATTTGGCCGGTCCTGCCGCGCCCCATGCACCTGCCACGGGCTGTGAGCCGTGATCGGTCCAGTTGACCAGGTCATCTGACGATATTATGGTTACGTTCTTGCAGTCGCCGTAATCGCTGTCGGGAACGGGCTGTCCGGTCTGAGAGTTATAGATATGGTCATCGGTCATATAGACATAGAGCCTGTCTCCGTCAACCATTCCGAACGGATCGGCGCCGAATTTGTGTCCCATCAGCGGATTGTGGTTACCAATCTTCTTGTATGATGTTTTCTTGAAACTCACAATACTCTTACGCTCCAGAATCAGTTCCTTCACAGTCCTGCGGTTGGTGCTCTCTATCTCAGGATTCCAGACTGTTATGCTGTCAATCTCGGCATAGATGACGGAATCAACCTTAGGCTTGGAATAATTCAGATTCCTGTTGTAATAAATCATGGCCTTGCCCTCCCTCTGGGCAGCCGCCAGACTGTCAAAGGTGACCAAAGGATAATCCTTTGCCTCACCGTTGTGCCAGACCGACATGGTCCTGTAACCCTGTCCTGAGACGGAGGTTATGGCCGTAAACAACAATATCGTCAAAAATGCCCTTTTCATAAATATCATCTGCGTATCAAATGCCCAAATCTTTCTTGAACGCCTCAATCTTCTTCATAGCCTCGGCCTGAACCTTCAGGTAATCCTTCTTGTCAGCCATAGGCAGTTTAGCCTCCATGTAGAACTTGATCTTAGGCTCAGTTCCTGAAGGACGTACAGATATCTTGTCACCGGCGGCAGTAAAGTACTGCAGCACGTTTGACGGCTCGGGCATAATGAGGTCGGTAACCTTACCCTGTGCATCGGTCTGCTTGAGCAGCTTGAAGTCCTTTATCAGAACCACCTTCTCACCAGCCAGAGTCTTGGGCGGGTTGGCGCGGAACTGCTCCATCATGGCCTTGATCTCATCGGCACCGCTCTTACCGGGCTTTACAACGCTTACGGCACCCTCCTGCGAGAATCCGTACTCCTGGTATGCATCCAGCAGCAGGTCCCACAGGGTCTTGCCGTTCTCCTTGGCCCATGCGGCAATCTCTGCCATCAGCGAGCAGGCCGATACGGCATCCTTGTCACGTACAAAGTCCTCAGCCAGGAATCCGAAACTCTCCTCACCGCCACCGATGTAGTGCTTGCCCTTGGCGTTCTCATCGGCAATGACCTTGGCAATCCACTTGAAACCGGTGTAGCAGTCAAACATCTCCAGGTTGTTCTTCTCGGCGATGCGGCTGATAACCTCGGTGGTTACGATGGTCTTTACGATGTACTCCTTACCGGTCATCTTGCCCAGTTTTGTGTACTGTGTTATGATGTAGTAGAGGAAAATCATTGCGGTCTGGTTACCGTTCAGCAGGGTCAGTTCACCCTTGTCGTTGCGGCAGGCCACACCCAGACGGTCAGCATCCGGGTCCGATGCCATAACGACGTCGGCATTCAGCTTGCGGGCCAGCGCCAGAGCCATAGTCAGAGCCTCGGGATACTCCGGGTTGGGTGATACTACGGTCGGAAAGTTGCCGTCCGGAATCATCTGCTCGGGCACGCAGTTCACGTTGGTGAATCCCCACTGCTTGAGTGAGCGAGGAATCATTACGCGGCCGCATCCGTGAAGCGGAGTGTAAACTATGCAGAGGTCATGGTTGCGCTTAACCAGGGCGGGATCAATGCAGATACCCTCAATGGCATCCAGGTAGGGTTTGTCAACCTCCTCGCCTATGATCTGGATCAGAGCGGGGTTACCCTTGAACTTTATATCGGCCACCTTGACCTTGGCAACCTCATCAATGATGCCGGTATCATGCGGAGCCAGCACCTGTGCGCCGTCCTCCCAGTAGGCCTTGTAACCGTTGTACTCACGGGGGTTGTGGCTGGCGGTCACGTTCACACCGCTCTGGCAGCCCAGATAACGGATTGCAAATGAAACCTCAGGTGTGGGGCGCAGGTCATCAAACAGATAAACCTTGATGCCGTTGGCGCTGAATATGTTGGCTACGGTCTCGGCAAACAGACGTCCGTTGTTGCGGCAGTCATGTCCCACTACGACCGATATCTCCTTACGCTCCTTGAAGTTCTTGTTCAGATAGTTGGCCAGGCCCTGGGTAGCCATACCAACGGTGTATATGTTCATGCGGTTGGTACCTGCGCCCATGATGCCGCGCAGTCCGCCTGTTCCGAACTCCAGATCCTTGTAGAATGCGTCAATCAGATCTGACTTGTCCTCTTTTGCCATGAGGGCCTTGACCTCCTCACGGGTCTTCTCATCGAATGAACTGCCCAGCCACTCCTGAGCCTTGGCAGTTACCAGTCCCAATAATTCGTCCATATATGCTAATACTAATAGTTTCTCTATACGTAATTAGCAAAGGTACGGATTATTTTCCTAACAACCGCTTTAAAAGGAAATAGAATTGAACCTGCAGGAAATAAAGCCTAAATGAATGAAACGGAATATAGCCCAACTTGATTTTAAGTCCGGCGGGCAGCAGACTTTTGTCAATATCCTTCCATACTCTGCGGAACCTTTCCAGGGCCTGTTTCCGGTCAAGTATCTCCCTGTTTCTGAGCCAGATACCTATGATCCCGGTAAGGTTTACCCAGCGTTCGCGCTCAAACAGCGCCAGAACCTCCCTGCCTTGTCCCGCCTCACGCAACTGGCGCGCCATTGACATATTGGCCTCAAGCAGTTCCAGCCTCAGGGCCGATACGCGGTTGGTCATGCTCTCACCGTGCTGACGGTAGTAATAAACACCCTCACACTGTCTCACCTTTGCGCTGTGCAGATAGTGCATGCGGGTAGTATTGTCATCGCTGTAAAGACGACATGAGGTGTCATACGGGAAGCGTCTGAACAGTTCCGTCCGGGATACATACAGTCCGTGGATTGACCAGTCCAGACTGAGCCGGAACGCCTCCTCGCCGCTCCAAGAGGTCTTGTCGGAGCGCATCGGGTACGGGGTCTGCTCACTGCCGTTCACATAGACCAGACGCAACAGCACGGAGCCCGTATCGGGGTCAGAGTCAAGAATATTTACCGCCTGTTCAAGGGCATCGGCCGACATTGTGTCATCGGCATCGAGCATGGTTATGCAGTCACCGTCGGCCACCTCAATGCCCATGTTTCGGGCTACGGCCTGACCGGCATTTTCCTTGCGTTGAAGGATTTGTATGCGGCTGTCTTTTGATGCGTATCGGCTTAGGATTGTGGGTGTAGAATCAGTTGAAGCATCGTCAATGCAGACAATCTGGATATCCTTAAGAGTCTGGTTTACAAGCGAGTCCAGACAGGCCTCCAGATACGTCTCAGCATTGTATGCCGCTACCAGAACCGTCACTCTGCTCATAGGCCCAACTTGTTTTTCACCTTGTCACTTAAGGACCTGATGAATGAAGTATGTTTCTTGAGGTAGTAATACGAATGCAGGGCCGATACCGCCAGCAGCGCCAGGCCTGCAACCCACTGCCATAATCCGTCCAGATAATAGAGCACCACCCATGTAGCGGCAATAATCGGCAACTGTGCCAGGAATACGCTCAGCGCCCGTTTAGAGAAAGTTATGCCGTACCGGATATGGTTAATTGCATAGACAACCGCCAAATCGGCAATAGCCGCAATTGTGAGCGCCGCCCCCGTCATGGTTACGCCGCCCCACTTGAAGAAGCCCACTACCAATGCCACAAAAACCAGGTCGTAGATAACCTCCTGAAACATGAAAGTCCTGGAGTCGCCCTTGGCCAATGATACGTATGAAATCGGAGTGGTCATTGCCTTGAATGCCAGACCGATAACCGCCAGCCGCGCCATCGGGATCGCCTCCAGAAAACGGGTGGTAAGCAGCAGGTTCACAATGATTCCCAGGAACACTATGAAGCCCACAATCATGGGCGCCATAAGCAGTATTGCAACCTCTGCCTGACTGTTCACCAGATCATTCACCTTCTCACGGTCCTGATTGACTGCAGACAGTCTGGGGAAATAGTCCGATTCCATAGCCGAGAAAACAAACATTCCCAAGTATGAAATCAGCAGGTAACCCGCACTGTATATGCCGGTTATCTCAGCGTTTCCGTGCTTCATCAGATAGTTGGCTATGATGGAGAAGGCACCTGCGCCAAAGAATGAAGTTATGGTGTAGAATATGCCCAGTCTGATCATTCCGAATCCCTTTTTCAAGGTCTTGACCGAGAAGGGCCTGACCCTGTAAGGATAGGCGCGGAACGTATATAGGCAGGTAATTATCATGGATGCAAAGGCCACCAGCACCAGTGAAGGAGCTATGCCCTGCAGTCCGAACTTCCATAACAGAGGGATTGAGATAAGCAGCGTGGCCACCACGGTAATCAGCTGACTCTTGGCCAACTCACGCAGCATACCCGTGCCCTTCATGATGGCCGTCTCGCCGCCGGTTATGGCGCTGAACGCGGCCATGGGTGACAGCATAAGGAACGACAGCGTGTAACCCCAGTCACCCTCAAAAGCCCAGTAACTGAACAGCGGAGCCAGCAGCAGACAGAGCAGCATACCGCCCATTGCAGTCAGGAACGCCCAGGTACGGGTTATCAGCACGCTCTCCTCAAGCTGAGCATCTGCCCCGCTGCTCTTGCATTCAGACACCGTCTTTACGGCGCTGAACGGAACGCCCAGGTCAGTGGTGCTCTTGACCAGGTTCAGGGTGCGGTTGAACGACTCCGTAATACCGAATCCGGTAGGTCCCAGAAGCATGGAGACCAGTTTGGTGCGCACAATGTTAATCAGGACGACAATGCCCTGCACGCCGCCAAACAGACCGGTATACTTGAT